>JBAYRN010000060.1:0-32286 GCA_041676625.1 Vulcanimicrobiota bacterium | reverse complement strand
TCACAAACCCCGCCTACTTTCGTCTGGACATGCTGCTCACTCTGGGGGTGTCGCAGGTTCATGAGTTTGCCCGCAGAGCCACCGCCACTCTGACCACTTATCGTCTGATCCTTGGCCGCTGCCTTCTGGCTATGCGGGAGTCGAAGGGTTTCAAGAAGTTCGGCTGTTCTTCGGAGATTCACTACGCCACCGCCAAATTGGGAATGAACAAGAGGGCGGCGCGGGAGTGTCGCCGGGTGGCCCGGAGTCTACTCTATTTACCCAAACTAACACGGGCTGCTGAAAACGGCCTGATCGACTGGAGCATGTTGCGGGAGATCGTTCGCAAGGCCGTCGTGGAGACCGAAGACTACTGGTTGAAGCTGGCCAAAGAGCTCGACTGCGACCAGATTGAGAAGTTAGTAAGCCAAACCCCAAAAGGTGGTGTGCCCGGTGATGTCTTCGAAGAGCCAGAACAGCCGACCAGCGAACTGCGCTGCAAGCTTTCCGAGGAAGTGCTGGCCATGCTGGATCACGCCCGACGGCTCTACGCGGTGGAGCAGGGCGAAGCGGTGACCACCGCCCAGGTCTTGGAATTTGCGCTGGTCTCCTACATCTCCAACCTGCCGGTGGATCAGGAGTCGTTGGACAAGGTACGACAGGAGATGGATAAGGACTTACAGGCGGAAAGAGCAAGAGAGATTCCGTTGGTAGCGGCGGTGCGCGAGGTGGCCGTGGAGATGGGACTTTTAGCCGACCCCGATGTCGATGAAACGACCCTTCCGGGCCAAAACCCACCCGCGGAAGACTGCGCCGAAATTCTAGCCCAGGCCCTCGGGGCGGAGCCCAGCCCGGAAGTGGTGCAAGAGACAGAAGAAGCCCTGGCCAAAAGCACCCGTGCGGGTGTTTTCGATACCACCAATCTCGAACTATCCAGGGTCGTTGGGCCTGTCCTGGTCGAAGCTCTACAGCGGCACCAACCCCCGGCCATCTCCAACAAACGCATCTGTTTCAACCCCCAGAACCGCCACACCACCAAAGCCCAAAAGCGAGAACTGTTGCGTCGAGATGGCTGGACCTGTAGCACACCGGGATGCTGTCATAAGCTTTACTTACATCTTCATCACCTGGTGCCGCACTCCAAGAACGGTCCCACCATCGATCGGAATCTGATCGGGCTGTGTTCGAGCTGTCATCGAAATGTGCACGATGGGTCACTTCGCATCTTCCTCCGGCCAGACGGCAAGCTGCACTTCACCGACGCCGAGGGCACCTCGGTGGCCGAGCAGGCGGACCTGGAGTTGGGTCAGTGGCTGGACTTCAATATCGGGTGGGACGGTGAGGAGGATGACTCCTTTACCATTCGGGCCCATCGGGGAGAGTGGTCTATTTTTGGTGAGGCCCAGTTTTCTGTCTCATAAAAGACAAGAACCTGCCTCGTGAGTTGCACCTTATCTGGAATGCGCCCTCTTCACTTCGTAGACTGCACGGTCGCCGCTTGGTCGGTTTCTACCCGATGGAAAGTTGCTACTTTCGACAAGGGGGTCAGGGCCTTTGCCGATGTCGAGGTTCAGGTTGATTGACACGGGCTCCTAGCGACTGCTTAGCACCGGGCTGCCGGAGACCTGAATGGCACCAATAGCCGAAGCGGTGGGTTGGAGGGCTGCGACCTTGATCTCGCGGACCGGCGCCGGTCCCACGGCGATGGGAAAACTTGCTTCGAGCGCACCGGCCGGGACGAACACGTAAGTGGGAGTGTCCGCTTCGTGATCACACCAGAGCTCCACGTAGAGCCCGCCTTCCGGTGCGGCAGTATCCAGACAGACCGTGCCGGTGATCGTCTGACCGGGCTGGGCCGTGTGATGACTCAGCGACAAACTCTTGATAGCAGGTTCAGCCAGAGCTTGTCCGGACAGGAACAGGAAAAGGGTCAATACGGTCAGGATCAGTTTGCTCATCGGCTTGCCTCCAGGTTTGATGCTTCTACGTTCATCTTAAAGCGCGCCGCATAGCCGCGGCTTAGGATCGGGGGCTCGATTGTTAATGAGATGTTACGCTTTGGTAAAACTTTCAGGGAGAGAGGAGCAGTCGATTGTTACGCGGACATCAGTAGCGTTCAGTTTCCCTGAGTTCAAGGACAGCACTCGTGGGCACTTGTTCGGCCGGGCGGATAGAGGTGCGAAACTCGCGGAGATCTGGTAGTCGGTATCCCTCGGGTTGAATGGGTCCGAGTAGCGCGACTTTCTTGCCGTAACGAGTGATGGCGATCGATTCTCCCTGCTCTGCGCTACTGATGAGTTCACTGAGCTTTTCTCTGGCCTGGCGTATATTGATAGATTCCATGACTTGCTCCACTGTGTACTCAATTAGTGTACACAAGTCTGGGCTGCGGAATCAAAGCGCACCAATGCCAGAATACCACCCTCCACCAACTAAAAAGGCCCGGCCGGAGCCGGACCTGTTAGTCGACTACTGCTCAGGCTCTAAGGCGCCGGAGGAGTGAATCGAATTGCGGTGGTTTCGGTGAGAACAGGTTGAAATGCCGACCAGATGTCTGCATGGGAAGCATCGGTTTGAATCCCCACGATAGCAGATCGACCGAGATCGAACTGCTCGTCTCCGAATTCCACGTCGCTGTAGTGGAACTCGATGACGTTGGTGGTTTCGTACAAGATGATTTCAGCATTAATGCCGTTTGGTGCGGGGGGATAATCGTGTCTTATCCCGGCGTACTGAACGACGAACCGGCGATTCGGTGCATCACCCAGGGTATTCACAAAAACTCCACTGGTTGCCGGATTTGATTCAGGATTCAGATCTACCCACCACAGCATCAGGGAGTCGTTTTCTAATAAATTCGTTGGCAGAAGCTTGGGAGTGGGGACTGAAGTGGTAGAGGTGAACGAAACATAGCCATTGGAATCGACGACCACCTGGCTATAGTCCGTACCATTGAAGTTGAAGGTGAAGCCGAGCGGGACGCTCTCGCTGTCATCATTTTCGAGGACCAATTCGGTTCCACCAGTAATGTTTTCGAACGTCTGGGGGATCGATTCTACGGTATAGCCGGTCTGGCGAGCGGGACCGGCTTGAGGCACCGCAGGGCTCAGGCAAAAGGTGAGGCCGGAACACTCCGGAGACAGCCCGATCAAGGTGGCTTCCCCATTAGTGGGATTGATCGTCCCGACGGCAGAGGCTGAGTTAGTTCTGACGCCACCTCCTCGAGACAAACCAACAAGGATGTTGTTGGATGGGTTGAAATCCAGACCCCTCAGGCCCTTAGCTCCAATTGAGCCATCAATGGGGTCCAGGGTATTAGTGCCTATGAGCGTGCTGGCACCGGTCGTCGTATCCACGCTTCGGAAGTCGCCGGAATCAGTAACATAAAGGGTGTTGGTGCTGTTGTCGTAGGCTAGTCCCAGACCCTGACCGGGGTCGACCCCCAACAGGTTTGGCAGGATTGTGGCAACCAGAGTTGAGGGATTGATTGTACAAAGAACATCCTCTCCGTCGCTCATCCTGTCACATACTCCATAAAGAATCTGGTTATTTGCATCGTAGGCCAAGGAATAGAGGAAGCTAGCTCCCCCGGTGATCTGGCCGAGGTCGTTGGAGTTGGAAGGATCTGATAGATTGACTTCCACCAGGTGTGAACTGGCAGTATCGTCGTTGAAGGCCAGAGCGTAGACCGTACCGTCCGGGAGGGCTTGGAGGTCGCCCCAGGCGCTGAGATGGTCACCAGCGTGCATAACCCCGAGAGTTCCGAGGTATTCCCCGGTTTCTGTATCCAATTGGATAAGTTGGGTGACGGCCATACCACTGCTACCCCGAGGTGTGGCC
This sequence comes from Vulcanimicrobiota bacterium, assembly GCA_041676625.1. Lineage (GTDB taxonomy): Bacteria > Vulcanimicrobiota > Xenobia > Xenobiales > JADMJV01 > JAEXNA01. The sequence continues at coordinate 28,467 of JBAYRN010000060.1, read as the reverse complement.
AGGGAATATAGCGCCAGGTCCTGGCCTTCCGATGAGTCTACAGTAAAGGCGGCACTGGTTGCTCCCGTTAGGCCTTCGGCTGAACAAGTCATTGTATAGGTGCCGGGTTCGGACACGGAAAGCCCGGGAAAGACGGCCTGGCCGTCTACCGCATCCCGAGTAGGGGTTCCGTTCAGGACGGCCGTCCCGGGCTCTACCAAGGCTACAGTAATGGTGTTGGTCGCACCGGGTACTCGGTTACCGAAAGCGTCTCGGATTTCCACGATGGGTGGTATCGTAAAGTCGGTGTTGGTCGTTTGCGCGGGGGTCTGGACAAATGCCAACTGCGTAGGTATTCCGGCGATCGGTCCTCCAGAAGTTCCGCTATTTGTGAAGACATAGTTTTGGCTGTTACCACAGCCCGAAAATAGCATGGTCAATACGACCAAATAGATGGTTGTGAATTTTCTCATCAGGTTCCCTTCCCGTACTTAGTGAAAGAACGGCTTTTTTCTTTCAGCGAGAACCCCTTTTATACTACTCTTCTAGGGAAAACTAACTATCATATTCTATAGTATAAAGAACTGGGCTTTCTCCATCGCCGCTAAGGGAGCGGCAAGGCCACCACATCGGTGTCGAAAGTACCTACCCCCGCGGGGAAGGGGCTTCCTGGTACGGTTGTGAGGGTTCCGTCGTCCTGGATGCGAAGGACGGATACGGTGCCGGCGGTGTTTCCGGTGTTTCCGGTATTTCCACAGACGAGAAACTGGCCGGAGGGGCTCCTATGGAGGGTGAGGGTGCCGGAGCTTCCGACGGAAAAAGGGGAACCGGGAAGCGGGGTGGTGGGGGTTCCTGAAGGGTCGAGATTGTAGGCTTCGATCTGACCATTGAGGTTTCCGCAAACGTAGAGGATGTTGCGCTCTGAATCGACCACCATTTCGGCCAGCAATGGGTCATTGGCAGTAAAGGTGGGTAGCAGGCCGAGGGTGCCATTCACCTGGTTTATGGAGAACAGGTCGAGAACCTGGTTGTTGCCGGCCACGTAGAGGGTGTTCTGGTCCGGGCTGACAGCGAACGCGAAGACGTTGGTGGAAGCGGTCGTATCTTCTGACCCCACGAAGGTGAGACTGCCAGTGAGTTGATCGATTTCAAAGATGAAGAAGAAGCCAGTGGAAGACAGTTTCTCCCCCACGTAGAGCCAACGCCCATTGGGGTGTATAAAGATGCGCTGGGGCCGAAGGGAGCCCGGGATATCGAACGGAGAGGCGTCGATTTCCGTGGGAGCACCAGTATTCTCATCCAACCGGTAGGCACGAACCGACCCGCCTGATCCCAGATTCGGTTCGCAGTGATAATAGAAGCGCCCGTCCGGACTCAACTCTCCGCCTTCGGGGAGAGGGGGAGCCAGGGAGGTTCGACTACTCAGCGTCCCATCGAGCGGATTCAATTGAAAGTGCCGCACCTGGCTTACTAGATTGACGGTCACGTAAACCGCTCCATCGGCCCGGATGTCTACCGAGAAGGGGAGGGAGGTTGGTCCGAAGTCCTCCAAAAAAGTCTGGGTGAGGAAGCCTGTGGTGGGGTTTAGCTCGAACACCCTGAGTTCCCGGTCGTTGGTCGCCACCACGAATTCACGGGTCACCACGGGAGGGGGGTCGGGAGGAACCGCCTCGCTGTATGAAAGGGTCACGGCCAGAGGTTGGCCGGCTGCCAGGGTAACGACCTTGGAGTCGCGACCGAGGAACTCGCCGGCGGCGTTGAAAAAATCGGCACTGACCACCAGGGTGCCCAACGGTACATTAATAAAGGTGACTGTTCCTACTGTACCCTGAGCAGGCCTGGCCAGAGTTTTCGAGGGGGCCACCAATTGCCCCGACTCGTTCGATCGAATCTCGATCAGGATACTCTCCACCATCTGATCGGACTGAGAGAGCACTTGCCCCCGAGGGCCGAAATCCACGCTCAAGGTGAGATCGGCAGCACCAGACTGGGGGGCACCCGAGCTACCTCCGCCACCGCAACCGTTGAGCAGAAGGGTGAGAATTAAGAATGTTGCGGCAATGTTGAACAGTTTCACCTGGGGACATTCTCTTCAGAATGAACGGCACCTGTTACCTCATTGCAACTCCTCATCGGCCTCGATCTGTTGCCTCATTTCGGTGATCAGCTGTTGGCATTCCGGAAGGTTGAGGGCGGGGGCAAAGAGCGGGTCGGCCTCCAATAAGCCGGGGTTGCGAAAGCCCCGGAAGTGGGCTTGCCGGAGCAGCTCCACGGCCGCTTCGGTTTGGCCGGTCGTGCTCATGAGTAGGGCCCCGAAAAGCTCGGTCTCCATCTGCACGACGGCGTTTTCAGAGGGCGGTGTGGTGGGCAGTAGCGGTTGTCCGGTGCGAGCTCGCACCAGGTTGAGGGCTACGTTGACGACCGGGGGGCGTAAGGGCCCGTCCTGGGTGCTCTCCAGATGAGCAGCGTGGGTCATGGCCCGTTCGAACTCACCCATCCTCAGGTCTAACCACAGCGCCATGAAAGAGGCCAGGTCGTGGTTGGGCAGCCGCAGCGCTCGTTCCAGGGGATCCAGCGCCGCCTCGTCTTCCCCCCGGGACATCAAGGAATAGGCGAGCCAGGCGTAGCTGTACGGCCGTTGGGGGTCGGCAGTGATGGCGCGTCTGGAAAGGGCCAGACCGGCTTCCACATTTCCCAGGGTGGAGTTCAGATAGGAAAGTCGGGAGAGCGCCTCGGCATGATTGGGGGCCACTTCGACCGCTTGCCGGAGCAGAGCCCGAGCCTCTTTCAAATCGGGGGCCATGGGGTTGCTGGCCAGCATGGCCTGGGCGACCAAGGCGGTGGGCTCCTCCGGATCAAGATCTCGGGCTTGCTGGGCGGCCATGCGGGCTCGGATAAAGAGTTTGCTGCGCTCTTGGGCGGGAGAGTTTAGCAGTTTGTAGAGGTAGGCCTGACTGAGGTGGGCGTGGGCTTCGGGCATGCCAGGGTCCAGTTTGAGAGTGGACTCTAGACAGTCGATGGTGCGGCTGAGGAAATCGCCCTGCTCGCTGGAGAGATGGCCCAGCGCCTGGATGTACAGATCGAAGGCCCGGGGCTCTTGAACCGTTCGGGCGGGCCGGGCGGTCAGGTCGAATTGGGCCAAAACCGCCTCCGTCAGGGCATCTTCCAGAGCGAAGAGCTCGTTGATGCTCTTTTCAATGGAGCGGCTCCACAGAATGGTGCCGTCGGCGTCGTTGATCAGCGTGACTGTGGCTCGCAGATGGTCTCCGCTCCGCCGCAGTAGCCCTTCCAGGCGCTTATTGACGGGGGCGGCCAACTCCGAGCCGAGCTTCACCACCTGCAGACCGGGAACCCTGACCAGGTGTTCGCTCAGGGCCGCTGTAAACCCCCGGGCCAGTTCCTGGGCGTCTGACTGGGCGGTGAATTCGTGTAGACCTAGTCGCTCAAGAGCTGCGACCGGAGAGCGAGTCTTGCCCTGGAGGGCGGCCAGCATTTCTTCGGCGGACTGAAATCGGGAGTGTCGATCCTTATGGAGTGCACCTTGTAAGACCTCGATGGAGTCACCGGCAAAAGAGGACAGGTCAGGCTCTTTGAGGAGGATCTGGGAGAGGATCTCGGTGGCCCCGGATCCGTTGAAAGGGGGGCTGCCGCTCAACAGTTCATACAAAACCACGCCTGCGGAATAGAGGTCGCTGCGGCCGTCCAGACTCTCCCCTTGCAGTTGTTCCGGAGACATGTAGTGGAGCGTACCCATCACCTGATGGGGGGCGGTTTGAAAGGCCTCGGGCTCTTTTTCGGCCATGGGCTTGGCCAGACCAAAATCGAGGATCTTGAGGGTGCCGTCGTGGCGCACCATGAGGTTCTCGGGCTTGATGTCCCGGTGCACGATCCCCACCTGATGAGCCGCCGACAGCCCTTCCAGGCACTGCCCGATGAGGCGTTTACTCTCCTGAGCTGAGAGGGGTCCGCTCTGCATAAGCTGGCGCAGGGTGCGGCCTTCGATCACCTCCGCCGCCAGGTAGGGCTGTCCTTCGCTCTCTCCTGATTCGTAAACAGTGAGGATGTTGGGATGGTTCAGGGCGCTGGTGGCGCGGACCTCGCGCCGGAAACGATGCCGGGCCTCCGGTTTTGTGACCTGCTCCGCACTGAGCAGTTTGAGGGCTACGGGGCGGCCCAGCCGGGTGTCGGTGGCGCGCCATACCTGGCCCATCCCCCCAATTCCGAGGGTCTCCAGCAACTGATAATGCTCGATCGTATCGCCGGGCTTCACGTGAAAAAGTATCGGACCACGTGGAAGAAGAGCGGCGCCGAAAAGCAGACCGAATCGATGCGATCCAGGACCCCTCCGTGCCCCTCGATCAGAGTGCCGAAGTCTTTCACGCCTCTATCCCGCTTGATAGCCGACATGGTGAGCCCACCGGCAAACCCGGCCAGAGCTATCAAGAGCGCCATGGCCCAGGATTGGAAGATGGTGAAGGGGGTGGCCCACCACAGCAGGGCGCCCACCACGGTGGCGCTGGCCACTCCACCCAGGAAGCCTTCCACGGTTTTGTTGGGGCTGATGGTGGGGGCGATGGGTCTCTTGCCGGTGGTTTTCCCCCAGACGTACTGCAACACATCAGAGAGTTGGACCACCAGCAACAGGTAAAGCAGAAGCTTGGCGTTTTCCCCTTCGTAGCCCGGGATCTGAAGAGTCAGAAGGGCGGGGGCGTGGCTCACGCAGTAGACACTGATCATCAACCCCCATTGCAGCTTGGCGGTCCGCTCCAGAAAGCCCTGGGGGTCGCCACCGATGGCGTTGATGGTGGGTATGAACAGGAAAGCGTAGACTGGGATCAAGAGACAAAACATCCCGTACCAATCGAACCAGACGAGCAAGTATTGGGTCGGGATCAAGAGGAAGAAGGCGAGCTGTCGGGCTTTGTAATCTCGGCCTGGAGTCAACTGGATGAACTCCTTCAGGGCCAGAAACGATAGAGCCATAAAAAGCAGTACGGTGGCGGTGAGGCCGGCCAGGTTGGCGGTGGCAAAAACCGCCACCATGATCCACCAGGCCTTGATTCGGTCATTCATGTTACTGACCGTTGCTTTGGCCTTGTCGGTGCTGGCTTTGGACTGCAGGATCGCTCCGATGACGGTGGCGATGACCAGGAAGATGACGATACCAAGATAGAGTTTGTGGAGTTCGCTGTCGTGCATGGAGTGAGTCTTTCTAAATTTTCAGGTGGGGGTTGGGCCAGAGCTGGTGCTTGAGGTCGAGGAGCTTTTTGTGGGCCTCGAATCGGGCGTCTGGGGTTTTGCGCAAGAGGGGTGCGTACTGGAGGTCGTCGAGACTGATATGGGAACTCTTGATGGCTTCAAAGAGACGCTCAAACTGCTCCATGGGCACCTCATCGTTTTGCACTGCGGTCTGCCCGCCGAACTCCAATTGGGCGATTCGGTCACCGAGTTGGACGTATTTATCCCTGACCGCTCGCACTTCGGAAACCTCGGTCTCCTCTGAATTGAGGAGGGTGCGGAACCAATTTTCCAGGCTCTCGAGTTTGGCGTAAACCTCGTGGGCTGCCGAGCGGGAGAGGTAGCCGGAACGGGCGCCCAGGTAGAGGCCGCGGTAGGCCTCCTGGCGCTCGGCAACCAACTCTCTCAAGGCCTCGTTTTTCACTCTCGCGAAGACTTCGAACAGTTTCTGTATGAGGCTGAATTTGCCCGCTGTTTCCGCTTCCTGGGCCAGCACGCGGTTTACGGTGCCAAGGAAGTACTCGAGGCTGAACGGCTTAAAGAGATAGTCGTCGACTCGCAGCCGGATGGCCCGCACCGGGGTGTCGGCGCTGGCGTACCCGGTGATGATCACGCACTTGATATCGTTTTGGATTTTCTTGAGTTCGGTGAGGGTCTCCACCCCGTCCTTGCCCGGTAAGCGGACGTCGGAGATGGCCAGGTCGAAGGGTCGTTGGTGGGCCAGAGAGAGGGCGTCCTTGTAGTTTTCGGCGGACTCCACCTCGTGGTCTTCATCTTCCAGGGTGTCCACCAGGATCTGGTTCATGGTGGGGTCGTCTTCCACAATTAAAATTCGTGCCATTTACGGCACTTCCATAGGCAGAGGTGCTCAGCCTGCCAAAGAATACTTAGCTTGCCACTCTCGAAAGTCGCTTTCGACCTGGCGGGCGTAAGTGCGACTAAAGCTGACCAGGTTTTCAAGGAGTTGGTCTTCTCGGGAATCGACCCAGCCCTTGATGTCTGCTTTGCTGCCGGAGTGGGCTCGGGCCAGCAGTTTTCCGATGGCCTCAGCCGAATCTTGAAGGTGCTCGGGCTTATCCTTAAGCGAGCCCTTCTCACGCTCTCGTTCGCGGGTAAAGAAAGCGATTTTCCCAAGTTGAAAAGCCTGGGGGCCATCCACCTGGCCTCCCATCAGGCGCTGCAGTTCCAGGACTTTTTCTCCGTCTCCCCGGGAGAGGTCTCCGTCCGGGACCTGAACAGGCGAGGGCAGAACGGCTTTGATCTCCAGGATCCAGGGTTCGGCACGATCTGGCGATTCTACCAGGGAATAATAACGCTCCAGGCCGCGAGTGCTTCCACCGGAATGGGGTTTGGAGGCCAGATCGAGGAACTTGAGGCTGGGGAACTTGGCTTGCAGAACTTTCTTGAGTTCGGCTCCCCGCCCGGCGTCCGGCTCCACCAGTTCCTCATCTCGCTTGAGCTTGCCGTTGCCGTCGGTCCACTTTTCAAGCAGGGCACCCTGGGTCTTAGCACCTGACTTCTCGACCAGTTTACGGATCCTGCCGCTGACTTCGTGCTCCTGCAAGTAGCTGGGACCGGGATCGCTTAGCCCCTCGAGGTAGGCACGGCCCATCTTTCTCACCAGGTCCGTGGCGTCTTCGGCTGTTTCACCGCCGGAGCGCGCGGCCACGTAGAGACTGACCCCCAGGCGCTCCAGATCCCATTCGGGAGAGCCCATCTCGGCCTGGTCAAAATCGTTGAGCCCCCACACCGTCTGGCCCTCCGGCCCTCGAAAGGTGCCTGCGTTCAAGGCGTGGGCATCGCCCAGGACAGCCACCGTGGGTGCGGGATCAGGGAGAAGCTTCGAGCGGTTTTGATAAGTGGTGTGGAGATCGTGGTAAAAAAGCGCCGGGGAGGCCCGAAAAAAGGCGTGGCTCGATTCGGCCATCAGTTGGTTCTTCTCCGCCACCATCTCCTCTGAGATCCCCAGTTGAGAGTTGAAATCCGCCATAAACTTGAGCGCTTCGGCGGGAGCACGGAATTGCGGGCGAGGCTCAAACTCCACCTGCTCGACAGGATCGGAAGCCGCCACGGGATTCCGTCCGGAGGTTGGCAACCGGCCGTGCTGTGCAAGAGGGAGATGGGAGAGAGAACGGATGGTCATACGATCGCCGTAGTATACCACCGGTGAGAAATGGTGTCATCAGTAGGGAGGAGGATTTTCCGGGTATGAACAAAGCTCGCACCTGTATTAATTACATTCATAAATTTTAATGATTGAGGGAGACTTTATGAAGAAAGTTAGATTTAGAACAAGCGGGCTTAAATTGGCTGCAGTTGCGATTTTGTGCGCAGGAGCGCTGACCGGTTGCGGAAACTCCAAGAGTTTCGTGTTTACCAACACCCAGGGCCCCCAGCCGATACCGGTAGAGGCCCCGATAGCAGTTGACGATAAGGCGACCGCGCTGGGCAACGCCACGCTGCAGCAAGCAGCAGAGAACGGTGTTTTGGTAAACGACACCGTGAACGGGGGCGGTATCATCAGCTTCGATGCTGTCTCCGCCCAGGGAGCCACCGTTGTATTAAACGACGATGGCAGCTTTGCATACACCCCCGTCTTCGACTTCACTGGTTCGGACAGTTTCCAATACACCCTGGCTAACGAGACCGGTGAGTCCACCGCCACGGTAACAGTGAACGTGGACGGCCGGGGGCTGTTCGTGGACAACTCTCAGGCTACCAACGGAAACGGCAGCCAGGCCTCACCGTTTAACAATCTGGCCGCCGCGCTCACGGCGGCTGAAGCGGGCGATACCATCTTCGTCTACGCGGGCAACGGAACCGCCACGGGGCAGACCGGCACTTTTATCCTTCCCCAGGGGGTCAAGCTGATCGGCCAGGCCCAGGGATTGGTGGCCGCCCAAACCATCGAACCGGTGGGTAACCGGCCGGTGATTAGCGGCACCATTCAGCCCCAGGGAGATAATGTGATCGCGGGGCTGGAGTTCAACGGCACAAGCTTCGCCATCGACGCCCGGGAGGTTTCCAATCTCACCATTCAAAACAACCTCTTCACCGAACTGAGCGATGACAACCTTAAATTATACAATATTGGCGAAAGCCTGGTCGTCACGGACAACGAGTTTGTGGGAGTTGGAGATGGGGATTCCGCCCTTGTTTTGGTCCAGCAAGATACGAACGCCACCGTTGCGATCTCCGAGAACGTTTTCACTGACCTCGATGGCCTGGCCCCAAATCGGGCCATAGACATCAGCAACGGGGGAAATTCGGTTGTCGAGTTTACGGTTTCAGACAATGAGTTTAGCGGAAATCGGACCCTCCCCGAGCAAGCCTTCGAGCAGGTTATTTCTGTCCTGGCATATGGAGCGGCCGACGTAACCCTGCACTGCACGGGAAATGTCTTGTCCAACGCGGCAGATAGCTATGGAATAGGTGTCTTTTCACAAGGAACGCATGGTATTGATGCCACGATCTCTGGTAATACCATGGACGGTGGTCAAGTCGGTCTTAACTATGCGTGGTATACCGACGTGACCGATATTTTCGTGGTAACCATAGAGAACAACAACATCTCAAATATCGTCGAGTATGATATCGAGATCGAGGGGTACACTGTATCAGCGACCTCTAAAGGCGTTTTCTTTGTCCGTGAAAATACCACTACAAGCACTGGTATTGACGCTTCTTTCGCACTGGCCACGTACAGCCAGACATCCGTTTGCCTGGATATCTTCGGTAATACTTTCGCCGACGATCTTGCCCTAGTTTCTTACGGGACCAGCTCCCTTGACGTAGAGCGACTGGATGAGGAAGACGGCGGTCCATTGGATAAATCAGGAGTTAACTCTGTTGGCGGAGACTTTAGTGCAAATAAATATGAAACCGGCACCATAACCTCCCGACCGGCCGGATACTGCCAAAATCAGCTCCCGTAGCCTGAAAACAGCAGTTTCCTCGTAAAAGGCCGGGTCTCTCTGAGGCCCGGCCTTCTTGCTTGCGCGACACCTTGCCGACGTCAGGCTCCAACTCCCCGGTTGGCGGCCGACCGTCCGTAGGCCCAGAGCCGGGCCTGGTTGGTCCAGCCGTGGGGATAGAAGACCTCTAAATCGGGGCCTTTGTCGTGCTCTTCCTTGCCCTTCCAGATGTTAAACTTGGTGTTTTCGGCTGCCTGGGCCATCTCCTCGGCGCGAACCTGGTCGGTGACCCTGGGGATCACGATCTCTCCTGCGGGGAGCCATTCCCCACCCCAGGTTTTGCGGCCGTCGTTGGGGTCGTCACCGGGCTTCATAAATTGGAGGTCAAACCTCCAGCGAGCTTCGCCCTTCTCGATCCTGCTTTGAAACTCGTTGACCAGTCTTTGCGAGGTGGTTTCGCCGGCAGAGTCGGCGGCTTTCCCTGGGGCCGGGTCGATCGGAACCGCCCGCATCTTAACCAGGTAGTGATCGCCGTCTTTGCCTTTCAGACGGAATGGCGCACGGCTCCAAGCCGTCAACTCGGCCACGCTGTCCAGATCGGATTTCATTCGCCCCACATCGAGAACCATTTTGCCAGCCTCTATGGCGCCCACTTCGAAACCCATTTGGACCAACCCACCGATCTTGAAAGGATGGTCGAGCATGTTAAAAAGGGCTAGTTGAGCCTCGGGGTCCCTGGCCTGGGAGGCTTCGGTGGCCTCGCTCCCTCCGGTCATAAGGATATCGGTGAGTTGTCCGTCGTTGCCCACTAACTCCAGTGCCATACCATACATATTCTTGCCGTCGGGGGTTTCTTCGTTGGAGGCGTCGGAGATGCGAATGAGACCGCCCAAAGATTGGTGGCCGAAGAGGTCCACGACTTTTTCCAGATTGGGGTTCCAGTGTACCTCCACTTCCCCGCCGAAGAGCTGCTTGGTGTGAACCAACCGACGCATGCTGTCGTTGTCCTTGAGCTGGCGGGCCTGAATGGTTTGGATTCGGTCTCTGGTGAAGGCTCGAAAATCGGCTTCCTCTCGACCTTTCAAAGAGTTGTCAGGGACATTTCGGGCGGCCCCGGCCAGGGTGCGGCTATAGGCCTCAGTCGGGGGCCATTCCGTGGTGGGACTCGTGGCGGCTTGAAAATTCACGGGGGCTTTTCTCTGGGCCGGCGAGTTGGGCTCGGCCAAGGCCACTGGTTGGGCTACGGGGGTGGCGCCGAGCTGCTTCATCTGCTCAAACATGGCTCGGGCGTGAGGGCAAGCCTCCAAAGCTTCCGGGGTAAAGAGTTCTTTCAACTGCTCAGGAGTGGGGAACCCCGGGGCGCGACCCCTTGCGGTCGGTGGCGATTGCAACGTTCTGAATTGTAAGGGAGTCGTTCGCATAACTTGGTTTACCGATTTCTTCCTGGTTTGGTGGCATCGTATCGAGGTGGCCTGAAAAGACCCTAAAATAGATAAACATTGGATGATTAAGGCTGTTTTCAGACCTAAAAGTTAGGCTGTCGACAAGAATAGATTAATAGAGGTGTGAAATGAACGTGCAATCGAGTAGAGTCCCGCCCAGTTTTGCCCCATCGATTCAATCCATCTTCCAGAAGGCCGAGAAGCTCCTGGAGCAAGGCAAGGCGGCCGAAGCCGAGGCCCTTCTAACCTCCAGTGAATCTCTGGCCGGTTCACCTCGAACTCAGGCTCTGTTGGGGGCTGCCTACTTTCGCCAGGAAAGCTATGCGGCTGCCGCCGATGCCTATGAAACAGCCGGCCAGGCCACGGAAGATCAAGTTTATCTAGGACTGGCTGAACAGGCCAGACAAAACGCCGCCACCGGGATCAGCCACGATCACGCTGTCAACCCTTTTAAAGATTCCGTCATCCAGGGTAAGCCGGAGCCCGGGCAGGTGCATCCAGAACTGGCCGAGTCGGTGAACGTGGAGCGCACTTTCTTGAACAAGACTCTTCGTACAGGGTTGGCGGCAACCGGTAAGATCATCGGTGGACTCACCGGCAAAGTCCTGGGTTGGGCGGCCGGTAAGTTTGGCGCCGAAGACAAGAGTGAAGTCTGGACCCAGTGGTCTCGGAAGAATGTAGCCCAGGGCCTCTTGATGCTGAAGAACCATCGGGATCGCTTGAACATGGAGAACCTCCACGACGCTTATCCCGAGGGTGAATTGACCGGCTTTGCTAAAGCCGGAATGGAGCAGCCCGAGTGGACCAGGCACAACCGCACCATGGACGGTAGCTGGAACAACCCGGCCAATCCTTTGGAGGGGGCCGCGGGCACTCGCTTCGGGCGTATGGTCAGCCGCGACAAAACGTTTATGGACGAAAAAATGTTGATGGTACCCAATCCGCGACTCATCAGTCGTCTGCTGCAGACTCGCAATAATGGAGAAACAAAAGAAGTTCCGTTTCTGAACATGAACGCCGTTTGGTGGATCCAGATGGAGACCCACGACTGGGTAAGCCACGGTGATAACCGTGCCGACGAGATGTTTGAAGTGCCCCTGGCCAAGGACGACCCCAAGCGTCAGGCTCTGCACATGACCCACATGCTGGTACCGAAGAGTGCCCAGGACCCGACCCGGAAAGCCGCCGAAGCCAACACTCCCATGACTTACTTAAACGAGGTCACTCATTGGTGGGATGGTTCGCAGATCTACGGTTCGAGCGACCAGAAGGCCAGAGAGCTGCGCAGCCTGTCTGGCGGTAAGCTGAAGGTCAACGAAAAGGGTCATTTGCCGGTGGGCGAAGACGGCGTCGAGCAGACCGGTTTCAGTCGCAACTGGACCCTGGGCCTGGCCACTATGCATACCATGTTCGTGAAGGAACACAACGCCATTTGCGACATGCTCAAGGAAAAGTATCCCCAGTGGAGCGATGATCAGCTTTTTCACAAGGCACGACTGATCAACTCCGCCCTCATGGCCAAGATCCATACTGTGGAGTGGACCCCTAACGTCCTTCCCAACAAGATGCTCCATTCGGGAATGCTGGCCAACTGGTTTGGAGCAGCCACCAAGGCAGTGCACGGAGAGGACAACCGCCAGGCTGTGGCCTGGCTAAACATCGCTGACGAAGCCCTGGGTGGCCTGGTTGGCAACAGCACCGAAAAGCACGGGGTTCCTTCCTGGCTCTCCGAAGAGTTCGTCTCCGACTACGCGATTCTCCACTCCATGCTTCCGGACACCCTCAAGATGGGGCGCATCGGTAGCGAGCACCGCGATGAGCTTCCTCTCAACGCGATCCGCCAAAAGAAGTCTCCCGGGGTGATGGACGAGTACGGCATGGCCAACGTCTTCCACTCTTTTGGAACACAGCATCCGGGCCAACTGGTGCTCAATAACTTCCCCGAGACCCTGCAAAACCTGTCGGTGCCCGGATTCGGATTCTTCGATATGGCAGCGGTGGATGTATTGCGCGACCGGGAGCGGGGAGTACCGCGCTACAACGAGATGCGACGCTGCCTGGGACTGAACCCCATCAGATCGTTCGAAGACCTGACCGATGATCCCGAAGTCCTGGAAGACTTGAAAAAAGTCTACAACTATGACATCGAACAGATCGATTTCAAAATTGGCGCACTGGCGGAGTCCACCCGCCCCGAAAACTTCGGCTTCGGAGAAACGATGTTTACCATCTTCATTCTGCACGCCTCCAGACGACTGCAGTCGGACCGCTTCTTTACCGAGAGTTACAACGGGGAGACTTACACCCCCGAGGGCCTGGAGTGGATCGACAAAAATACGTCGAAGACGGTCGCTTTCCGACACATGCCGGAATTGAAAGAGACCGGTCTTGCCAACGAAAATGTGACGACTATTTTCGAACCGTTCGACACCGATCCTGAGAAGCTGAACGACCCAGCGCGGCATCCACTCGCGTTTATCAAGCGATAGCTCTCCTCAGGACGGGGTGAAAAAGAAGTCTAAGTATTGCTTCAGATCCTGGGGGCTGCCGTGGGAGTAACTTAGAAACCGGAGGCCGTAAACCGGAGCGCCTTCCACGTGGATGCTGGCCACGGTGGCGCTGGCGGTGATGCGGGGGAGCTGATCCAGAGGGCCAAAGTTGAGAGTCACCACCTGACCGGTCACCAACGGGTCTCCCAGGACCTGCACCATGGCACCACCAGGGCTCAGATTGACCACTTTGGATTTCAGTGAGCCGGCGGCCGAGCGAATGGTAGCCGGGATGTTGGTTCGGACTCGAAAACTCCCTCGGCGCTGATCCGCTCCCACCATGCGGAGGTTTTGCTCCTTCAGTTCCCAGTAGAGCCAGGAGCGGGACATCTCTTGCAGGGAGTCGGTAAACTGCACACCGCAGTGCCATCCGGCCGGACCTTTTTCCACCCACTCCACCCGGCAGTTGATCTCATGGATCTCGGCCTGGTCGTACTGCTTGACCCCCTTGAGCTGAACCAGCGATCCCTTCTTGATCTTGGAGTAGCAGAGGAGTTTCATGCCCTTGACGCTGATGTTTAAGACGTCGGCGCCCATGAGGCCACCTTTGTGGAGCAAACTCGCCTGAATGCGGCAACCGACCCGAAGTTTGCCACGGCGTTCATCGTAGTCCCAACCCTTTTTGCCTACCAGGCCCTTGAGAAGCTCCAGGAATCCCATTTTGGATGGTTGGGCAAAGGGGCTCAGGGAACCTGCTCGGTGGGGCTCGGCGAAGGCGAAGGGGTGAGAGGCTTCTCAATCTGATGCTGTTGCTGATCGGGTTCAGGACCCTGACTGTAGTAATGACTTTGGAACGCCACCATGGCGAAGGTGATGAGCCCAAAAGTCACGAGCAAGAAAATGAGATCTTTCAATGAAAAAGCTCCTCTACTAAGTACGCACGGCTCAGTTCGTCAAAGTCGCGACACTGCCTTTCCCGCCAGTCTTCATCCCTGTTGAGTTCTTCCCTCAGGATGCTCGCTACGGTGGGTGCCGCTTCCCGCGCGGCTTTGGCGTCGAAGAGCAAGCTCCGGGAGCGGCGGCTCAAGACATCGTCCACGCTGCGGGCCATCTCGTGTCTGGCCATCCAGCGGACCTCTCCTCTACGTAGCTTCAGGCGGGGGTGCACGAGGTCGGGGTCCTCCTCGATCAGCTTTCTGACCTCCCGAGCGTCCGAGCCGTAGTGCTGCAATTCACCGAACTTCTCTGCGTGCTCGTGGTAGCCGTGAATATTGAGGCGCTTACTGACGCAGTCCCGATCCTCCAGGCCACCCAGGGTCTCGGCCCGGTCGATGACGTCTTCAGCCATGTGACGGTAGGTGGTCCATTTGCCACCGGCGATGCTGATCAGCCCGCTTTTACTGACCAAAATGGTGTGGTCTCGGCTGAGTTGGGCGGTGCTGTCGGCTCCGGTAGCCTGCACCAGAGGCCGGATCCCGGAGAAGATGCTCAAGACGTCTTTGATCTCGGGAGGCTTCTCCAGATACTGCCGGGCGTTTTCTAGAATGAACTCCACCTCTTCTTTGGTCGGTTTCGGCTCCAGGCTGACCTCGCTCACCGGTACGTCGGTCGTGCCTACCACCACGCAGTGATGCCAGGGGATGGCAAAGAGCACCCGGCCGTCGGTGGTGCGCGGAACCATGATGGCGGTCTGGCGAGGAAGAAATTCGGCCGGTAGGACCACGTGCACGCCGGTCGAGGGGGCGATCACCGGGAGAGCCTCTGGATCGTCCATTCGCCGCACACTGTCGGTGAACGGCCCGGTGCAGTTCAAGACGATGCGAGCCTGGAAGCTATGTTGGCGCCCGCTTTCAAGATCCTCGGCCAGCACCCCATTGGTAAAGCCTTCGGCATCTTGGAGCAGGCTCTTAACACGGCAGTAGTTGATCAAGGTGGCCCCCTGGTCGATCGCGGTTTGAGCCATGTTGACCAGCATCCGGGCATCATCGAACTGACCGTCGTAGTACTGGACGCCACCCCTCAGGCCCTGGGTGGCGATGGTGGGGATCCTCTCCACCGTCTCCTCGCTGGTCAGAAGGCGGCTCTTCCCAAAGCCGTAGCGGCCAGCGAGGGCGTCGTACACCTTCATCCCGATCCCGTAAAAGGGGGCCTCCCACCAGGTGTAGTTGGGCACCACGAAAGCCAGATCGCTCACCAAGTGAGGGGCGTTCCGGCGCATGATGCCCCGCTCTTTCAAGGCGTCCATGACCAACGGAATGTCGCCTTTCTGCAAATAGCGTACGCCTCCATGAACGAGTTTGGTACTGCGGCTGGAAGTGCCTTTGCCAAAGTCCCAGCCTTCCAGCAACAAAACGGAGTGACCGCGAGAAGCGGCATCGACCGCGGCTCCCACCCCGGTGGCCCCGCCTCCGATGATGAGGATGTCGAACGGTTCCTGGCGCTCCAGGGCGCTCTGGAGTTGGAAGTCTCTGTTCATCAGTCGAGACTCCAGGCTTTACTTCGTTCTACCGCGCGCGCCCAGCGGGCCTGCATGCCTTTGCTCTCGGCTTCGGGCCTGACCGGTTCAAAGATCCGATCCGGATTTTGCTGCTCGGAAAGGCTCGCCAGGTCGTCGTAAACACCTACCGCCAGGCCTGCCAGCAAGGCTGCACCTAGAGCCGTGGTTTCAGTGTTTCGCGGTCGAACCACCGGAACCCGGAGCAGGTCCGACTGAAACTGAAGCATCAGGTTGTTGGCTGCGGCCCCGCCGTCCACCCTCAACTCGTGGAGCTCGATTCCTGAGTCTCGCTCCATGGCCGCTGCCAGATCCGCCACCTGGAAAGCGATGGCTTCCAGAGAAGCCCGGGCCAGGTGAGCTCGAGTGGTCCCACGAGTCAGCCCGATCAAAAGACCCCGGGCATCCTGGTCCCAGTGAGGGGAGCCCAGGCCGTTGAAGGCAGGCACAAAGTAGACGCCTCCGTTGTCCTCGACAGTTTCGGCCAGGCCTTCCACCTCGCTGGAATTTTCGATGAGTTCCAGGCCGTCTCTCAACCAGCCGACCGCCGCCCCGCCGATAAAGACCGAGCCCTCCAGGGCATAAGTGGTCCGGCCCCCTACCGTCCAGGCGACGGTGCTGAGTAGTTGGTTGTTGGAATAATGGCGCTCGGTTCCAGTGTTCAGAAGCATGAAACATCCGGTTCCGTAGGTGTTCTTGGACATACCCGCCTGAAAGCAGCGCTGGCCGAACAGAGCCGATTGTTGATCACCGGCGATGCCGGCGATGGGGATCTCTCCACCTAACAGCCTGGTCGTCCCCACCACTTCGGAACTTTCCACCACCCGGGGCAACAGGCTTTCCGGGATGTTGAGCTCCTGGAGCAGTTCTTTGTCCCATTGAAGGTGCTCGATATTGTACAGCATCGTGCGGCTGGCGTTGCTGGTGTCGGTCGCGTGGACCTGGCCTCCGGTCAGTTGCCAGACCAGCCAACTGTCCACGGTTCCGAAGGCGATCTCTCCCGCCTCGGCCCGGGCCCTCAGCCCGTCCACGTTGTCCAGTAGCCAGGCGATCTTGGAGGCGGAGAAGTAAGCGTCGACCACCAGTCCGGTCTTGCTGGTGATCTCGGCCCCCAGGCGCGCCTTCCAGGCCTTGCACAGCTCAGAGGTGCGGCGGTCCTGCCAGACGATGGCGTTGGAGACCGGCTGCCCGGTTTTTCGGTCCCACAAAATCGTGGTCTCCCGTTGATTGGTGATGCCGATGCCCTTGATCGCGTCGGCTTTGAGGCCTGCCTGGTCTAAAGCCTGGCGGGCTACCTGGATCTGGCTCTCCCAGATTTCCATCGGATCGTGTTCGACCCAGCCTGGCTGAGGATAGTACTGGGGAAACTCCGTTTGGGAGAGCGCCACGATCTCTCCACGGGCGTCGAAAATCAGAGCCCGGGACGAGCTTGTTCCTTGATCGAGAGCAAGAATATAGGTCATGGCGATGCCTTTCTCAAGTGCGCTCTCCCGACCTTCAGAAAGAGCCTGGGGGAGGAAACATGGGGTGCTTGCGGTGGGCCTCCTCCAGGTACGGCCGGGCTTCCTCCGTTCGGCCCTGTCGCTGCAAAGAGATTCCTAGGCCGAAAGCCACGTTGGCACTGGGCCGGAAATCATAAAGAGCTCGGTAGATCGGCTCGGTCTTCAGAGGCTGTTCAAGGGGGTTGAGACCGTCGGCTAGGTCAAGAAGGGATCTTTGCAAGCGATACTGCAAAAAGTCCCGATGGCCCGGGGGGGCCAGCATGCTCTCCTCAAAGGAATACCTGGTCAGGAGAGTGTTTTCGGCTTCCTGGATCAGGGCCTGATCCGACAGGGCAACCCCGATCCTTCGAAGATCTCCGTAATAAGTGGGGTCGTTCCAGGGATCGAGTGCCAGGGCTTTTCGATACTCCTGGAGCGCCTGGGCGAAGTCGTCGTTGTGTAAGTACCATTTGCCGGCCAGGGCGTGGGTGATGGCCAAGCCTTCTCCACTCTGCAGCAACAGTTCGGTCTCTTCAAAGGTGGGCAGAGTCTCGGTTTCTTCCAGCTTGATCTGGTAGGTGGAGATCACTGCCCGTCTCCACCAGGGTAGTCGCTTCAAAACATACTGGTGCACTTCCAGAGATTGTTGGGGATCTTTTATTTGCCGCGCACCTTCCATTTTTCGCAGAGGAGGAACCAGATAGAAAGCGAGCCCCACGGCCACGATTCCAAGGACCACGCGAAGTGGGCTCACTCGGTTATCCGGCTCCGGGTTGCTCGCCGGGGGAATGGCCAGGTGGCACAACACGGCTATGGTGAGCCAGAAATAACTAATCTGGTAGGCGAGATCGATCTGAGCGTATCCCAATCCGCAAAACAGACCCAGAAGAGCGAACCTTTGAAGGGGATCGAATTTGCGCGTTCGGGCGAAAAGAAGAGCCAGCAAGCCTGCAGTGAAAAAAGCCAGACCCACGATGCCTACCTCCGACGCCAGCTCTAGCCCGGCTGAGTGAGCCGAGTCGCTGTAGTAGTAGAAGCGGGTTTGATACCGAGGATAATTGGACGCGAATTCACCGGGTCCAACCCCTAGCCAGGGGTTGGAAACCGCCATCTTGGCGGCCGCGATCCAGAGCTGCACTCTGGCCTGGCTCGAGTTGTCATAGCTCTTCAGATTGTCCATCCGCCGGCTGGTCATGTCTCGAGCGCTTTGCATGGAACTGGTAAAAGTCAGACCCCACACCAACAGCCCGGCCAGAAGGAGCACGCTGCCCAGCTTTAGCAAATGGGTCCCATGAACTCTCTTACAAACCGTCTCCACCACCAGCGGCAAGAACACCAGGACAAGAAAGGCGACGGACCAGACCTGAGTACTCATCTGGGTTCGTAGTACGATCAAGGCCAACGTTCCAGAGAAAACCCAGAGCACTGCCGCACTGAACCGTCTGAATTCGAACCTCCCGGCCAGGAGCGGACTCATACCCAAGGTGAAGAGAGCGATGATCCAACTGGCCCGAGAGAAAGTGTAGCAGATTGCCACCAGGGCTAAAGCTCCCGCCAGGCCTGCCAGGCAGGCTGGAACTCCTTTTCCGTCCAGAGCATCGTATAGGCACACCGGCAGAAGTAGCAGCAGCCAGTTCGCCAGGACTCCCGCCAGGTCGAAAGCTCCCCCGATTCTCAAGAACTCCGGCTCATAAAAAATCGGTAACAGTGCGTGTATGGAAAACAAGAGGATCGGAGCATGGACACAGACAGTCCGAGCCACGATGGAGCTAGTTTTGGGTCCCACTCTTCGCATCCCTAGAAAGAAAAAAAGGACCGCGGCCCAGGTCTGCCAGAACAGCAAAGTCTCAAAGACCGCTCCACTGAACAGGCATGAAAGTAGGCTCCAAAGGAGAAAGAGCGTGAACAGCCGCCCGGCCGGGCTTACCGGCAATCTAAGGTGATAATTGCTAAAGAGAAAGCCCAGCAAACAAAGAACCGTCAGGATGGTCCGCCCGGAATCGTAGTAGCCGGTACCCGGCGGTGGGAAATGTTCATTGAGCGGGAAACTGTTGAGAAAGATTCCGAGGAGGGGCAAGTACCAGGCGAGTAAGAGAAAGGTCCGTGCCCAGTATGAACTTTGAAATACAGCGATGCTATTCATAGGGCAGGGCTCCTCCCGCCGATTCGAACCGCTGAGAAGGGTTCCTGCGAAGCCTGAAGAGGTAGACCCGCAGTCGTTGCGAACGGACCTTTGCCGATGCAATCTTTTGAGCACTTGTATAACAGCCGCGCCGACTATCTGTACTTTATGTGCCAGCGGCTCGAAGAGAGTGAAACCCGGATCGAGAGCCTTTTTTTCGACGTATGGAGGCGCATCCACCGGGATCTGATCCACCTGGGTGAGGAAACCGAAGAGAAGTGGCTTTGCCGGAAGTTGGTGGAAGCGCACCGGCAGCTCCATCGTAGAGCCCCCGTCGAGGAGGTCAGCACCGAAGCGGGCCTGTTGGCAGCGGTGGTGAGCCTCGGTCTGGAGTATCGCTGGGCGCTGGTCTTGCGGGAGTGCGGATCTTTTAGCTATTTGGAATTAGGGGAGATCCTGGGGGTACCGGAGCGTACAGTGAGGAGTCGCATCGCCCGGGCCCGGGCCCAGGTGCGCCGATATTTGGAGGCCCACGAGTGAGTTTGGTCGACGACGAATTAGTTTCCGCCCACCAGGATGGAGAGCTCACCCGGGAAGAGCAGGCGGCGGTATCGGGGCTGCTCCAGTCTGCACCTGAGTGGCGAGCACGTTTGGAGGATTTTCAGGCCGATAGTGAGGCCTTCCGCAAGCTCCCCATCCGAGAGCTCTCCAAGCAAACTCGTACCCGAGTTTTTCAGTTAGCAAGAGACGACGCCGAGGCGGGTTCCGATCGTCGGAGGGTGCCCCGTTACAAGCGCCGCTGGATGCTCTTGGCGGCCATGGTCGTGCCGGTTGCCTTCACCTTGCTCTTTTTCGAGTATCCCGGAGACACTTCGCGCCTGTACCTCAAGTCCGATGACTTGCAGCTTGAAGCACGGCGCACCGTCGAGCCCAGTGAGTTTGTCCAGTCCAAGAGCTGGCAAAGCCCTGCGCTACTGGGTACCTATCAAGCCGATGTGGAGCCACGACTGATGATTCAGGTGGACTCGGAGGAACCCCAACCTCAGACAGTTCAAGTAACGGTGGAGTATGATTTTAACGGTGACGAGACGGTCGATCGCACCGAGGTTTATCAACCGTGTAAGCTCAATGAGTTCAAAGGGTGGGAGCGATTCAGGCCAAAGCTCCAATCGGTCGAGGGAAAGTTTGGAAACTTTGATTCCGGCACCGTGACCCTCACCATGCGCGCCGCCGGGACCATTAAGACTTCCGGTACTCCAGGGGAGATGGTTTTACCCTACCTGGACTTACGCTCGGCTAAAGAGTCTTCTGAACACTCTTGATGTCATCGTAGAGTTCGTCGATCTTGGCTTCCGGAAGGTCTTTGGGGACCGATTTGTCCCTCTTTTTCTCGGTATCCAGGTCGGGCTTCTTGTAGGTCATCAGGGCGATGATGTCGCCCCTAAGTACGGCGGCGATGGGGCGCGTAAACTCCAACTGCTCGCTCAAAATCTGGATGATCGAGGTGATCGGCACCGCCAGTAAGGCTCCGATCCCACCCCACAGGGCGGTCCACACCGACAGCGAGAATAGGATGACCACCGGGGAGAGGTTCAGGGAGTCACCCATGAGCTTGGGTTCCAGAATGTTGCCGATGGTGAACTGGATAGTACTGGGTAGGATGATGGCCAGCATGGCCTCGGTGGTGCTCATGCTGGGACTCACCAGGATAACCGGCAGGGGTAGTAGGGTAGCGATGATGGAGCCCACGTTGGGGATGAAGTTGAGAAGAAACGCCATCAGGCCGAACACGAAAGCCAGGTCGACGCCCAACACGTGGAGCAGCAGTCCGACTAACAGGCCGGTACATAGAGAGATGGCCGTCTTGACCTGGATGTAGTTCTTGATCTTCTGGTCGATGTCGGCCAGGACACCGGTCAACTCGCCGTGGCCCTTGCTTCCGAAGAGCAAAAACATCAGGAAGAGTAAGACCACGGTGAATTGACTTATAAGATAAACAACGCTGTTGGTAAGAGCGCCGATAAAAGAGCCGACGCTGTCGATGAATTTTTGCACCTGCTGCTGAGAGATCGCTTTGAAGCGGTCCTCTAAAGTGGGATACTTGGCCCACACTCTTTCGATGAGTTCACTAATGCGGGCGGTGTATTCGTCTGAACTTTCAATGAGGCCGCCCACCGAGCCGGTGACCACGCTACTGGTGTAGAGCAGACAGGTTCCCACAAACATCAAGGTGACCGAGACCGCCAGGGGGTGCGGCATGCGCGCGCGCTTTTCCAGCACACGAACCATCGGCTCGAGTAGTAGAAAGAGAAAGAAGGCAAGAACAAACGGGATCAAGACCGCCCGCATCCAAAACGCCGCGATCGCGCAGAGAATCGCTGTGATAATGAGTAGGCAAGCCGTTTGTAGTCGGCGCTCGAGTTCCCAGTTCTTTCTTCTGCTACTCACGATTTTCCAGGGTTCTCTCAGGGTTTAGAGGCTCCTGGTCCGGGCCCTTAGAGGCGAAAAAGAGAGCGTAGATGATCCCTCCGGAGAGGATCGTGGCAAGCGCCGCCAGACTGGCCAAAGGGACAGTCTTGACCGAAGCCGCCGCCGCCACCAGGGTGCCGACGATGTAGACCAGAGGTATAACGATATGGCCGCGCTCTTCTCTGGGCAGCAGGAAAATGCAAGCCACCGTGACGGCCGAAGTCAGACTCAGGGTAAGACTGAGATAGGTCAGTTGATTCACCAGATCCGAGTAAAACGTCATGACCAGGGCCAATAGGCACTGGATAAAGGCGGCTTTTCGCAGGGTGAGAGGGGGGAGAAAGCCGTCTTCGCTCATTTTGACCACCACCCGGGGCCCGGCCACAGCCATCCCGGACATGAGAGTGAAAAGAGAGAGCAGAACGAGGACCTGAACGGCACGACTCAAGCGGGCCCCCCCCATTGCATCGGCCGATACCATGGCGATGTTGGGCACCCCGGCCAGCTTTTCGATGGGTGCCGAGTACAGCATGGCGGCGTTGATCAAAAGATACAGGACCGCCGTGACCACGGTACCGATGAGCAGAGCTCGGGGCACGTTGCGGCGGGGGTCATCGGCTTCCTCTGCCACGTAAATGGCGCTGTTGAAGCCGGTGAAAGAGAGCGAGACCCACATCAGGTTGACCGGCCAGTCCCAGGGAGTGTGCTCCACTGCCTGAGCAACGTCTGTGGGAGCTTGTACCAGGAAGCTCGCCAGCACCACGATCACCAGGATAAACAGTGCCTTGGCGATCACGGTCAGGTTCTGCAGTATGGTTCCGAGTTTGACCAGGGTGCCGTGGAGCGCGGCCAGCGCGATCAGCAGCACCAGGGAGAGCAACAGCTCGAATTTGATCTGTCCGACATGCAAGTCCACCAGGTGATCCAATTCGAGATACTCCATCATGGTGATGGCGGCGTAAGCTTCCGCCCCTGCAAAAGCCGCGATCAGCGAGACCCAGCCCGCGATGAAACCCGCTCCGGGGTGGAGCAGGCGGGAGAGGTAGAGGTATTCTCCGCCGGACTTAGGGATGGCCCGGGCCAGGACCCCGAACGAGTAGGCTCCAGCCAGGGCTAGGATGGAGGCCAGCACCCAGACCGCCAACACAGCCTCACGGCTTCCTAGATCGTCTAAGGTGAAGCCCGAGGTCGTATAGACTCCCGCCCCGATGGTATTGGCGACCACCAGGCAGGATAAACTCAGCAGGCTGAATTTACTGCTTTGGACCACTGCAGAAAGTTATTCCGGGTCAGGTCCTTAAGAAGGCGAAGCCGGCCCCCGCCAACAAGATCATCCCGATGATTGCTGCTAGAAAGATCAATGACATGGCCGCACCATTCGGCGTGAGTCGGGATTTCTCTTCTGCGAGCTGATCGGAGGGGAGAAACCCAGCGGGCCAGGCTTAAAGGCTTTTCTCGACTGCGGGCGGTCTTCTGGAGCCGTAGTCTGAAACTTTATCAGGCCTGGGCACTGCGAAGGGAGCCCTGGTTCAAGCCGCTGATGAGGGCGCTGAAGCGCGAGTTTGCCGGAGTGGATCTCCACGATCCTTCCAGGGTGGGCAGCGAATCCAGGATCTTCGGGGAGACCCCGGTGCTTACCGTGGTGAAGCTTCTGGGGGTGGTGGAGGAGGGCGGACCCCGACAGCTTCTGGATTTGGGGTCCGGGCGAGGTACAGTGGTTCTGGCCGCTGCCGCTTGCGGATTCACCGGGCTAGGTTTGGAGTTGGAAGCCGATTGGGTGGCCCGGGCGCAGCGTGTTGCCAAACGCCTGGACCTGCCCGCGGAGTTCCGCTGCGCCGACTTTTTGGAGGAAGACTGGCCCGCAGCGGCGGTGGTTTTCGTGGTGGCCACCGCTTTTCCCGAGGAGGTTCGCGCGGAGATTCTGGAGCGGGTACGGCGACTCCAACCCGGGAGTTATCTGATTGCCGGCGATTGGCCCGGCCTGCACTCCCTGGACCTGGTCTGGCAAGGGCCTCTGCCGGTGGACTGGGGAGTGATCCCGTTTTCGGTCTATCGGATTGGGGAGCATATGCCGTGAGAGTGTTCGGTGAAACCATCTTGTCAAAACCCGGGGGAACAGTTATGGTGGCCTATCATGCGACTCATTGCACGCTGGAAAATATGGATCGTGGTTGGGCTTGCGGGGGTACTTTGTTCCTGCTCTCGACCGGTTGATCCCACATCGAGTCCGGCAGACCCCCAGCCAGTAGCTACTGCTGAAGTTCCCTCGACCGGAGTCCCAGGCTTCGTAGCCGTGACCGAGAGTTATGAGGCCGAGGTGCCTGCGGCTCAAAACGGTTATCCGGTGCTGGAACCGGTTTTGTCCGGTAAGTTGCCGGAAGGTCTAGGCGACGATCTGGAGATGCTCGCTCTAGACGCCCCCGAGCAGATAGCCGCTTTTGATTCCGAACTTCTCCCTATCTTGAAAGACGGAATGAGCAAACCGGTCTTCCGGGCCAAGACTCACCTGCAGGCCGGCGGTGCCGACATCAATTATCGGGGCCTGCGAGCCCTGGTGGGCTTGCTGATTCAGCGAGCCGATCAGCGGCTGGAGAAGAAAGAGTTAGAGCAGGCTCTGGAGTTGGTCGAACAGCCGCTCAAGCTAGCAGGCGCCATGCAGTCTCGACCGGAGACGGTCAGCGTCAATCTTTTTAGTGCCGGTTACGCCTCTTCTTCCATCGCCTGGATCCAGGGGGCCCTGGAAGCAGGCGAACTGAAGCCTGAGGCTGTGGACCGCCTGCAGAAGCTCCTCTCCCAACACTCGCCTGGCTACTCTCACCTGAGCCAGACCATCACCGTGGACTTCGCCCAATTGACCAACTCCCTGGCCAGCGAAGAGGGTCGGGGAATGATGGGTATCGGTCAGGTGGAACCCTCCACTCTAGAGTCGTGGAAGCAGCAGTTGCTCGATATCCATGAGCAAGCCGCTAAATTGTACGGCACCGCACCCATGGATGCAGAAGCCTTTAACCAGACGGTTTTGAAGGCCTCCGGACCGATTCAGGGTCTGGTGATAGACTACCCCGCCATGGCCACTATGCAAAAGCGATACTTCGCCGAGTACAAGGCCACCGAACTGGGTCTGGCCCTGGTGGGGCCGGAGGGTGGAAAGTGGAAAAAGACACCGGCTGATAAACTGGTGGCCGAGTTTTTTGCAAAGGATCCGGCCTCGGCGGCGGCCCTGGATGAGCTAATCAAAGTAGAGATCGATCAGGAAACGATAAGGATCGTAGGCCGCCTTGAGCAGTTTGAGTTGCTGGCACCGGGGGTTGAGCCGGTCTTATTTGAGCACCGCTAAGAAGGCCTCTCCGTAGCGATCCAGTTTCGTTTTTCCCACCCCGTTGAGCTGGGCGAATTCTCGCAAGGAGCGAGGTCGATGATCCACCATCTCCTTGAGGGTGCTGTCGTGAAAGATCATGTAGGGGGGAAGCTCCTGCTCTCGAGCGAGCTGGAGCCGTAGTGCTCGCAACTCCTCGAACAGATTCTCTGACTCCTGGTCGCTCCAGTTGGGTTTTTCCCGGGTTGCTCTGGTGCTCTGCTTCTTTTGGGTCGGTTGGTCTTTGCGGACCTGGAGCCTGGTTTCTGCTTTGAGCAAGGCGCTAGCTTCGGGCCCGAGCTGGAGCCCACCGTGGCCGTCGGCGGCCGGGACCAGGTAGTTGCCGGCCACCAGTTGGCGCACCAGGCTCATCCAGCCCTTCTCTTTGAGCTCCGTCCCGATGCCGAACACACTCAGGGTGTGGTGCAGGTTTTGTCGGACACGCTCGTTGTCTTTGCCCAACAAGACGTCGATCAGGTAGCCGGCGCCGAAGCGCTGTCCGGTGCGGTAGGCGGCCGAAAGGAGCTTCTGCCCGGGCACAGTGGCGTCCCAGGTTGGGGGAGGTTGGAGGCAGTTGCAGCAGTTTCCGCAGCGGTCGGGGTATTCCTCATCGAAGTAGTTCAAAATGAGCTTACGCCGACAACCCGCCGTTTCGCAAAAGCCCAGCATTTGCTGGAGTTTGCGATCCTCGACCTTGCGGATCTCCAGCGGGGCCTGGGAGTTGCCGGCCAGCATGCGAAGACCCACCACGTCTTTCAGGCCGTAAGCCATCCAGGCGTTGGCGGGCAGACCGTCGCGGCCGGCTCGTCCTGTTTCCTGATAATAGGCCTCCAGGCTCTTGGGCATATCCATGTGAGCTACGAACCTCACGTTGCTCTTGTCGATCCCCATTCCAAAGGCGATGGTGGCAACCACCACCAGGTTTTCTTCCCGCACGAAGGCGCGCCCCACCCGGGCTCTCTCTTCGGGCTCCATCCCCGCGTGATAGTGCAGCGCGTTCCATCCGTTTTGCTTCAAGAAACTCGCGATCTGCTCGGTCCGGGCCCGGGTCTGGGCGTAGACGATCCCGGAGTCGCCCCGGTGATGTTCGTCTAAGAAGTTCAAAAGTTGCTGCTTGGCGTTGCTCTTGACCACCACGTGGTACTTGATATTCGGCCGATCGAAACTGGACTGGATGACCACCGGAGTGCGCAACGGAAGTCTCTTGATGATGTCTTCCTGGGTCCGGGAATCGGCGGTGGCGGTCAGGGCCATGCGGGGGACCTGGGGGGCGGCTTCCCAGACCGGGCCCAATTGCATGTACTCGGGTCGAAAGTCGTGGCCCCACTGACTCACGCAGTGGGCCTCGTCCACCGCGAACAGGTTGATCTTGATGCGGGAAGCCAGATTCAAAAAGCGAGCCGTCACCGCCCTCTCCGGCGAGACGTACAAAAGATCCAGCTCCCCGTCGGCCAATCGGCGCTGAACATCCAACTGCTCTTCCCACGCCATGGCAGAGTTGAGTGCGGCTGCCCGGACTCCCATCTGAACCAGTCCCTGGACCTGGTCGTCCATGAGGGCGATGAGGGGGGAAATGACCACGGTGCTGCCGGGCAGTACGATCCCCGGCAACTGAAAGCAGAGGGACTTCCCACCCCCGGTGGGCTTGAGTACAAAGCTGTCGCGGCCTTCCGCCACGGCGGCTACGGCCTCGGCCTGGCGGCCTCGGAACTCTGAAAACCCGAAAATCTCCGAGAGGGCGGATCCAAAGTCCGGGCTCAAGGTCGAATGCATAAAAAGACCTTCCAGGCACCCATGCTGAGGGCCTCTCGACTCCCAGGGCAAAAAAAAACTCCCCGCGGGTGCGAGGAGACTCTATACAAATCGAGGAGTGTGTTCTGAGACTGTTATCCCACCGATAAAGCCCCGGTAAAGGCTTTGTTTGTAAACAGAGTGTTAACTCTGGAGGGTGCGCATCAGCAACTTGGCCCGGTGGATGTACTCGATGGCCGAGCTAAACTTTTTCGCAGGTACCGCTGCCCCTAAAGGCGCAAGGCTGGGAATGGCGGCACCTAAACCAGAACCTAGTTCGCAACTGATCGGTCACTATGATCTTGCAGACCTACGAGCTTTCCAGGCGGTCGCGGAGTCAGGAAGCATTAGCAAAGCCGCTCGGGTCCTGCGTTACACGAAGTCGATGGTCAGTCAGCGAGTGGCCAAGTTGGAACGAGCTTTAGGCGTTGAGTTGTTCGTTCGCTCGCCCCGCGGGGTTCAGCTCACCGAACGCGGCGCTATCTATCTTGCGCAGGCGTCAGAGGCCCTTCACCTCTTAGAGTCCGCAGCCGAAGCAGTGGCAAGCGATAACCGACGGGTCTCAGGGACCCTTCGGATCAGTGCTCCTGTCAGTTTCGCGACGCACTTTTTGGGTGGAGTACTGTGTGAGTTTCTCGAGATGCATCCGAGTGTGCAGATGCAACTCGAACTCCACGATCATCAACTCGATCTCAGTGCTGAAGGGTTTGAACTCGGAGTTCGAATCACCAACCGGATTGCAGAAGGCTACGATCAGGTCACTCATCTTGCCAACTCTCGAAGAGTGGTCTGTTGTAGCCCTGAATACGCTCGCCGTCACGGGGTTCCGAGACAGCGCTCCGAACTTGCCGAACATCGTTCCATCGCCTACACCAATCAGACGGCCGCTCGGCACTGGCAGTTTCGGGAGCAGCCGACTTCCGAACGATTTTCGCCTATGCTCGGACGTCTCCAGACCAACAATGGAGAGGTCATGCGCGATGCAGCAGCCGAGGGACTGGGGCTAATCATGATTCCGCTGTTTATCGTGGCCAACGACCTTCGGTCCGGACGTCTCGTGGCGATACGTACCGAGTATGAACCTCAGCCAGATGGGATTTTTGCTGTGATTCCCACCCGAAAAACTCGACTCGTGAGAGTAAGGATGCTCCTCGAGCATCTCAAGTCGACATTCTCCGGTACGCTGCCTTGGGAACGAGATCTTCCCGCTCCTGTCTAAAGCGCAGACGACCCGGGTGTTCATAATTCCAGAACGCTAGTTTCTGTATCTGGGCACTTCTGCTGAACCAGATCACCTGCTAGACTTCTCTTTATCAAACCTTAAAGGGGTCTTTTATCCATGAGCTTTACTTACAAGAAACTCGACAAAGATGACGCTGCACTTCTGCTCGTCGACCACCAGACCGGCCTTATTTCCCTGGTACAAGACTTCGCTCCAAGCGAATTCAAGAACGCCGTTCTTGCCACCGCCGCCTGCGGAAAATACTTTGGCCTGCCCACCATTTTGACCACCAGTTTTGAGCAAGGCCCCAACGGGCCGCTCGTTCCTGAACTCAAAGAGATGTTCCCCGACGCTCCCTACATCGCCCGTCCTGGGCAGATCAACGCCTGGGATAACGAGGACTTCCTTAGCGCGGTCAAGGCAACTGGTAAAAAACAGCTGATCATCGCCGGTGTCGTCACTGAAGTCTGC
>JBAYRN010000059.1:0-32480 GCA_041676625.1 Vulcanimicrobiota bacterium | reverse complement strand
TCCACCTCCTGAAGCGAAATTTTCCTCAAATAGGTCCACTATTCCACAGAAAATTCCACTCCAGGAGGAGAAAAATGTCCTGCGTTTGGCTCGGAATGCCAAATGTCCACAGGCCCTAGTAAAGTGGAGGTCCTAGGAACCGTCACCGAAGGTGCCTGTAACATTCCTTGATCATTTGATGATGGTACGCCCGCTTCGGACTTACCGTGCTCAGCGGAGCCTTGAGATGAGTGAGGACGTACCCTTCAAATCGAAGTGTTTGATGGTCGTCGAAGTGTTTGATGGTCGCATTCGTCGTAGGTCTCGCGTTCTGGACCGCCGCACCGCCCACCCTGCGCCACGAGCGGGTCCGCTTGCAGCAGACCAGCCGCGCCGCCCACGCCGGGCGATCTGTCTCTATCTCCCCTTGAGTACTAGACGTCCCTCAGAAAGTCGTTATAATGTTGAGAACGAGGAGTAGATAACTTTATGTATCCAGGCAACGTCGGCGGAAACCAGCATATCCCTCACCAGTATCAGCAGCCCCAAACGGGTGGCTACGGGCCCCAGATCGGGCAGCCTTATGGTAGGCCCCAGGTGGGTGGATTTAACCCGTATCAGTTCATGGGTTTCTTTCAACAGCTGATGCAAGTTATGCAGCAGATGATGCAGGGCTGGCAAGGATACGTGCAGCCCGGTCCGCATCCGTTTCCTCGACCGAACCCGGGGCCCATCGCCCAGCCTCTCTACGGGGTTTCCATCGGACCGCAACCGAACCCGGGGCCCATCGCCCAGCCTCTCTACGGAGTCTCCATCGGTCCGCAGCCCAATCCGGGTCCTATCGCCCAGCCGCTCTATGGAGTCTCCATCGGGCCGCAACCCAGTTTTCCGGGTCCCATCGCCCAGCCGCTTTATGGGGTATCCATCGGAGGGCCTGGGGGCTTCCCTGGACCTATCGCCCAGCCGCTGTATGGCGTCGCCATCGCGGGTTAATACAACTTGGCCCAAACAAAGCTTCAGCGTCGAACTCATACCAACGCTGTTTGGGAAATCACACTCAAGTGCAACTTGGCCTGTTCGCATTGCGGTTCCCGAGCCGGTGACGAAAGGGTTGAAGAACTCTCCACCGAGGAGTCTCTGGATCTGATCCGCCAACTGGCCGAGGTGGGGATCCAGGAAGTGAGTCTGATCGGCGGCGAAGCTTTCTTGCGAAGCGACTGGTTGGACCTGGCTGAGGCCATAACACAGGCCGGGATGGTCTGCACCATGACCACCGGCGGCTACGGGATCTCGGCCACCACCGCCGAGCGAATGAAGAAAGCCGGGATCCGAGCGGTCTCGGTCTCCATCGACGGGTTGGAGAGCACCCACAACGGCTTGCGGGGAAGAGAGAAGTCTTTTCAATACTGCCTGGAGACGATGGCTCATCTTCAGAACGCGGGTGTGCTGGTGGGCTGCAATACCCAGTTGAATCGACTCTCGGCGGTGGAGCTTCCGGAGCTATATTACATCCTGCGGGACGCGGGCATGAAGGCCTGGCAGATCCAGATGACCGTGCCCATGGGGCGAGCCGCCGACAACACCGACATGCTCTTTCAGCCGGCCGAGTTGCTGGAGTTTTACCCGATCTTGGCCAGGATCGTGAAGCGAGCCTACGCCGATGGGGTGCTGGTGAGCAGTGGAAACAATATTGGCTACTACGGGCCGTATGAGCGTCTGTTTCGGGGAGGGGGAGACCCCAAAGAGTGGACCTTCTGGCAGGG
The DNA here is from genome assembly GCA_041676625.1 of Vulcanimicrobiota bacterium. GTDB lineage: Bacteria > Vulcanimicrobiota > Xenobia > Xenobiales > JADMJV01 > JAEXNA01. The sequence continues at coordinate 30,738 of JBAYRN010000059.1, read as the reverse complement.
CTGCCTGGCTGGACTGGCGGTTCTCGGGATCGAAGCCAACGGAGCCATCAAGGGTTGCCCTTCGCTGCCCACCTCGGCTTACACCGGTGGAAATATTCGCGACAAAAGTTTATACGAGATCGTATCCCAGGCTCCGGAACTCACCATGAATCTGCACGAGACCACCGAACATCTCTGGGGGTTTTGCAAGTCCTGCGACTATGCTCCGGTCTGCAAGGGGGGCTGCTCATGGACTGCTCACGTTTTCTTTGATCGCCGGGGCAACAACCCCTACTGCCACCATCGTGCCCTCACCCAGGCCTCCCGAGGCAAGCGGGAACGGGTGCGGAAAGTGAAGGCGGCTTCCGGTCTTCCCTTCGACAACGGAGAGTTCGAATTGATCGTCGAGGACTACGCGGCACCCTGGCCGGAAAACGATCCCTTGAGGTTTACCGCTGATAAAGTCCGATGGCCCGCCGACTGGCAGGACGCCTAGCAACCCACGACACATTACTCCGCCATGGAATACTCGATCTACGCACTCAGAGTCGGTTCTGCCCAGGACGTGAAGACGGCCGTCTCTGCCCACCTGGGACACCAAGCCTCACCTCAAAGCATCCGGCTAGCGACTACCATCCCCATCTCCAACCAGGGCTGGTCAAACGAAGCCGTGGGCAGTCTGCTCAGGCTAGACGAACGAGGGGCCCTCATCGGGGCCGAGCACCCCGAGGAGACCCCTCGTATTCTGGTGCCCTGGTCCAACGTCGCCTACCTGGCAGACGGCTTAGAGGAGATCTAAAAACCTAAGCCTCGGCGGCGGTGGTGTTCATGGCCAGCACGTCGTCGATGAAGACTTTGCCGGCGCGGGTGGCTTTGCCCACGATGTCGGGGAGTTCACTCTCTCGAGGGTGGAAGCTGTTTCCGATTTCCATGGTGATGGAGAAGAGGCCGTTGGCGTGGTGGATGTCATGAGATCCGCCGCTGGTAGGGTATAGGCTGACGCTTTGCATCAAGCGGTATTTTCCTGTGCCGATGGCGTCGTTCATCCGAGTGCCCACGGCCCGATAGGTGTCGGCGTTCTCCACCTCTTCACGGGTGTTGCCCCAGGGGTAGAGGATCATTCCACCGTAAGAGTGATAATCCAGCACACCTTTCATGTTGCTTCTTCCAAGTTCCAGATTTAGCAGGCTCTGAACTTCAATTTCGCTGGCTCCCGAACGGCCTCGATAGGTGTCGCTCTGGGGGTTGTCGCTGGTGGCCCGGCCATCGTCGCGGGTGGAGCAAGGGCTATCGCCCTTGGGTCGATAGATGTGGGCGTGTTCGGGTTTGCCGTCGGCGTAGTTTCGGTTGATGTCCACTCCGTAGGTCTCCCGGGTGATCTTTTCGCCGCAGGGGTTTACCAGTTGCGGGCTGCGGTTTTTTCTCCACCAGGAGTTCTCAGTACGACTGTATTCAAAGCCATCGGGGTTGGCCACCGGCACGAACCAGAGTTCGCCTCCGTCGATCCGCTTTTTGGCGGCCGGATCGCTGGAGTAGTTTTCCAGTGTTTCGGTAGCGATGGTTAAGGGGACCAGGCTGGTGGCCCACTCCCGAGCGTGATGCACGCCGGTGACCACCACTCCGGGGCGTTCCTGGGTGGAGTCGGAGTTGACGTCTTTGGAGACCTTCAGGGCCCAGATGTCCCGGCCTTCGTGGGTCTTGCCCAGGGAAACCTTGAGGGCTTTGTCGGGGTACTGCTTGACCAGATCGTCCATCTGTGCCGAGAGTTGGTCATACGACTTGTAGGCTGAAAGAGATTCAGGCATCTTGCCCTGCAAGTGGTTTTTGTAGTCGGCCAGGATCCGACTATGATCGTGCTGCTCTCCCGAGACGTGTCCGCAGAGATCGTCGTTCTTTTCCAGATAGCTCAAGATTTCCGCGTCGTCGAGTCGGCTGTCGTTGTTCTTATCGATCTGAGCCGCTTCTCCGGAACGCTTCTGATGAACCTGAAAACTCTTGTCTCCGGAATAGATAGTGAATGAAGATGCTGGGGACAGTGCCATGGGAGTTTTTCCTCTTTCTCTCTTTCTGTCTACTAAAATACGCCAAGGAACACTTGGAAAAGTAAAAATCATGTTACAAGCACCGCCGATCAGGAGTAATCGGCTGGCGGCGAGCGAATAGCCGACGGGACCGATGAAGAAGTGGCGTGTTTTAATAATCGGGGCGGGTCCGGCGGGTAGTTCGGCGGCTCAAGTCTTGGCTCAGGCAGGTCACCAGGTCACGCTGGTGGAGGCCAGTCGATTCGATAAGCCTCGGGTTGGGGAGTTGCTCTCCCCGGAGGGTCAGGAGTCGGTGAAACGACTTCTGCCGGACAAGTACAAGAAGTACTTCCTGACTTCGATCGGCATCGTGGGGGCGTGGTATCACTCTGAACTCCAGCGCTTTGCGCCTCCCTCGTGGTGGACCGTCGACCGCCTGGGGCTGGACCGGGCCCTGGCTCGAGCGGCCGAAGAGGCGGGGGCGTCGTTGCACGTGGGCACCCGGGTGCAAGACCTCCAGCGGGTCAATGGTGAATGGCTGTACAAGCTCGAAGGCGTGAAGGCTGAAGCCGATTGGCTCATCGTGGCTACCGGCCGCAGCGGTCAGATCACTCGCTTGGTACCCGCTCAGCCCCAAAGGTTCGATCGGCAGATCGCCCTGGTGGGGTTCTTGGAGGGGGAGTACCGGTCCAGTTCAGACATGCTCTTAGAAACCACCGCAGCCGGCTGGTGGTACGCCGCACCGATCGAGAAAGGTCGGGCGGTGGCGGTTTTTATTACCGATAGCGACCTCGATAGGGGGGAGGCCCAGACCGCCTGGGAAGCCCGCCTGGCTGAGTCTCTGCACGCCCGGGAGCGCTTCGGGGCGATGACCCTCTTGGAGAAGCCGTCTCGGGTGGCAGCGGGTTTTTCCGTACTGGTTCCCAGTTGTGGAGAGGGCTGGGTGGCCATCGGGGAGGCTTTCTCGGCTTACGATCCCTTATCCAACCTGGGGATCGGGAGGGCAGCGGAGTCCGGGGAAAAGATCGGAAACGTCTTCGTGGAAGCGGCCAAGAAGGGTGTCGATCCGGATCTACTCTTCTACGCCGAGAGAAAAGGGGCCGAGTTCCGGACTCACTCCGGGATCTTGCTCGACGACTATCGCAAGGTGCACCAGTATCCGGATTCCGTGTTTTGGAATCGGCGGATGCAGGGGGCCATGGGAGATGCGGTCCTGCGCCACAAGTCTCGGGGTGAGCAGCAACGGACCCTCATTTTTGCCGGCAATCAGAACTTTGAATGCAGTCAGTGTGCCAAATGCTGCAAAGGTGCCTGGAGCGCCACCGTCGAGCTTTCGAGAAAGGACGTGGTAGGCTTGGCGCCTGAGACCCGGGAGATCGCCGGTAGAGCCGGATTTATGCCCCTCAGAGTGCTCAAGGACGGGCGGCTTGCGACCAGTGTTACGGCTTCGGGTGCCTGTGTCTTTTTGAAGGAAGACTCCGGTTGCTCTCTTTATGAGAGCCCTAGCCGACCCAACTCTTGCGATCTCTTCCCGTTTCTGCTTCGAGATACGCCGGAAGGCGTGGTGGTGGGTGTTTCTTTTCTCTGCAACTCGGTCCAAAAGAATCAGGGCAGACCCCTGGAGACCTATGCAGAGGAAATCCAGAAGCTGCTCTCCTTACGCTCGATGCCAGTGCTGCCTCAGAAAGTTCCGGTCTCCTGGGGTAAGGGGGTGGATAGGGAGCAAAGCTCGGCCTGGGAAGTGCTGCTGTTGGAGTCGGACTCGATCGTGCCCGCCGGTCGCGAGATGCGATGGCAACTCGGTCGCTGGCTGGTGGAAGAGGGACGGAGCCCGGACTTCTCTCTGGGCTGCCCCTTTCCGGCGGAACCGTTGGTAGAGTTGGAGTATCAGATGATGCTTTATCTGATGAGCCAACTAGAGCATGCGTTTTTTCGCACTCCCAAAGACTTGTTCCATGATCTCCTGGAGAATCGCAAGACGCAGTTGTGGAAGGTGCGCTGGAAGGGCTGCTTGCTAGATACCCTGTCCGACTATAAGGTTTTAGAACTTTCCTGGCTCGAGCAAGAGATCGAGCGGTACCTTCGAGCTCTGATCGAACGCAAGTTTTTGACCATCATCGGCCCTTTTTATCACAATCTTCTAATCCTGGCTGCGGTGCCAGGGGTGCTCCGTTGTTTCACCGCCGTCTACGCCAGTATCCGTGGCTCCGAAGTGGCCGAGCCGGAGGATTACTACCGGGCCATGGATCGGGTGGAAACGGAACTCACAACCTACGGACGGCAGGACAAAGCGGCCCAGTCGTTCTTCTTCTGGCACATCAATTTCCTACGAGATTTTCTGGCTCATTCAGAACAGCTCTAGGAGGCTGACCGGAAACCCCGCCGCCATCTCGCTCGTTCATTATTATCCCTCCGGAACAGTCCATTTGTCGCGAAATATTCCCGATATTACTCGAAAATGTCCAATTCCGGAGGACTAAAATGTCCTTCGCGATCTGGCAACGGGGTTTCCGGTCAGCCTCCTAGCATTCTGGTGAGGAGGGCCATGAGGACGGCTCCCAGCACCAGCGCGGTCAGGGCTTTGCCGAACCCCAGCTCTTTGTAAGCCTTGGGCGCCAGGTCTTTGCCGGCCACGTAGAGCATCGCACCCCCGGCAAAGCCCAGCCCGGGTGGGATCAGAAGCTGAGCCCAGGAGACCAGGATGGCGGCGGGCACGGCCACCAGAGGCTGGGGTGCGCTGGACAAGACCGAGAACCAGAAGCATTTGGCCATGGAAGCACCGTCGCCGCGCATAGCCAGAGAAATGGCCAGACCTTCGGGGATATTATGAACGGATATTACCAGAGCTAGCAGGATTCCAAAGGCCAGATCGCCGGTGGCAAATCCGACCCCGATCGCCAGCCCTTCGGGGAAGGAGTGGATCAGCATGACCAACCACAGTTTGAAACCAGCGGGTTTCTGCTCACCTTCGGGCAACCACTGGTCCAGGCCGTATACAAAAACAAAACCCGCGATCACTCCGAACAGGCCGGAAGTAAGGTGCATGGCCAGGGCTTCCACGATGATGGCCTCCAGGGAGGCCCAGATCATCATTCCCGCCGCCAAACCGGAGGCCCACGATTTTGCTTGTTCAGCTTTGTCCTTGATGAGAGCAACGGGAATAGCGCCCAGGCCGGTGGCCAGGGCGCTGATGATTCCGGTGACCAGAGACCAGAATATGATGGTGAGTTGGGGGTCTGTCATTCATTCCTGTCAGGCACTGAGGGCTAGTTTGGTCAATCCCGGTACATCCAGCCTGATGGTGTCCCTGGATTCCTGGATCAAACCATTTTTCCGAAATTGACTCAAGACTCGAATGACTGTCTCCACGGTGGTACCGATCAGGTTCGCGAGTTCCTGGCGGCAGAGATAGCAGCGAGAAAGGGGTGACTGGCGGTGGAGCCACAAGAGCGCGGCGGCTGTCCGCTGACGGCAACTCTCGGCCACCATGCCCAGCAACATCCGGTTCTTGAAACGCTGCTTGTCACGCTGAGTGAGCAGCAGTTCGCGATACAGCTCGGAATTCTCGGACATCAGAAGCCTCAGTTCCTGGCGGCTCAGGGGAGTGACCACCGAGGGGCTCTTCCTGGGGGCTCGGGCCGTACCCATGTACTCTGCTCCGGTGAGCACGCTGAGCCCGCCACACACTTCGCCGGGGAAGTAGACCGAAGTGATCACCTCTCTTCCGTTGGAGGAAGAGCATCCCACCACCAGGACTCCCTCTCTGACCAGAAAGGCGGTTTCGGCCGGCTGGTCCAACTCGAAGAGCACTTCCCCTTTAGCCAACTTTTTTCGGCGTTTCATAAAATCGTGCGTGTCCATATCTGACTCTCCCTTGCACAACGATTCTATAAAATCAAGGATCCAGATACATCAGGCGGGCGATTGGATCAGAATTGGGACTTTAGTCCCGGACTAGGAGCCCCCAGCCCGGGCCTTACCAGCCCCGTTTGCCAGGCGTAGAGGGCGGCCTGGGTTCTGGACTTCACGCCCAACTTGTTGAGGACATTGCTGACGTGAGTCTTGACGGTTTTTTCGGTCACGCAAAGCTGGTCGGCTACGTCTTTGTTCGATTTTCCTTCGGAGAGGGCCACCAGCACTTCGTACTCCCGCTCGGTCAAGTCTTCTACCGGGTCTCCGGCCTGGAGAGCTTTCATCAATCGAGCGGATGCTTCCGGGGAGAGTTGGACTTTTCCCTGGGCGGCGGCTTTGATCGCCTTGCACAGTTCGCCGGCCTCGGTGTCTTTGAGGAGATAGCCGATGGCGCCGGCCTTAACGGCCTGGACCACGGAACGGTCTTCCAGCACACTGGTGAGGGCCACCAACTCCACATCGGGGTACTGAATCTTGGCCTTCTTGATAGCCTCGATCCCGTCCATGACAGGCATCATGAGGTCCATCAAAACAACGTCGGGGGAGAGTTCACCGATCCGGATAAGAGCTTCGGCGCCATTTTCAGCCTCTCCCACAACCTCTAAGTCGGTCTCCAGGCTCAGGAACATGCGGAGTCCCTGTCTTACAACAGAGTGGTCGTCCACCAACAAGATTCTGATAGGCATGCCCGCTAATTCTGAGCCGGCCTAGAGGGCCCTTTTTCGGTCAGGCAGATTGGATTTCGGGATGGAGCATCACGAAGACATCCACGGAGCGTCCGACCAGACAGCGGATTTTGGCTTGCTGGAGCAGGGATTCAGCCTTCTCGGGATCGCAACTGACCGTGATCTTGGGGTAAAGATCGACCCGGCTGAAGCGCAGACCGGTTCCGTCGCCTTCCAGTCGCCCGATGGCTCGGCAGCTCATCTTGTACACGGTGGCACCGGCTTTGTCGGCAAACTCTTTAAAGGTCAGGCAGAGGCAGGAACCTATGGAGGCCACGAACAGGTCTTCAGGGGAGTAGCGGTTGCCGCTGCCACCGAACTCTCGCGGAGGCTCCAGATCGAGATCGCTACCGGCCCCGCTCAGGACCAGCTTTTCTCCTTTGAGGGTAAACTCGGTTTCGAATAGGTAAGGGGTGTGGGGGCGACCGGCGGATCTGACCTTGCCCTGGTCGGGATTGATGAATCCGTGAATGAGGTCGGTGGTCGAGACCAGACCGATGATCTCTCCACCATCGGCCACCATCAGACGGTGCACTCCGGCGATCAGCAACGTCTGTCCCAACTCTTCCAGGGTCGCGTCGGCAGAGATCTTTAGAATGTGGGGGGTCATCACTTCCTTCACCTGGATCGATTGATAATCGCGCAGGAGATCACCCTCCAAAACCTTCTGCAGGGTCTCTTTGTCGTCGTAATCGCGGGCGATGATGGAGTTGACGTCGGTAATGGAGAGCAGACCCACGTATTCGCCGTCAGCGTCGATCACGGGGGCGCCGGAGATACCCTTTTCGCGCAGTTGCTGGGCTGCTTCGGGTAGAAAATCGGATTGAGCCAGGCAGATGACGATTGGGCTCATAATGTCTCGTACAGTTTTCATATCAACCTCCATGGACGACTATAGGTTACCTGGCAACAGCATACTTGAACGAGACGACATGGCCTTCCATCGAAAGTCCCAATTCTATCTCGGTATCACTGCCCGGACCAGGGTCCCGAGCGATGAAGACTCTACGGTCAATCGGCCTCCCACCGACTCGGCTCTTTCTCTCATCCCGGCCAGTCCATGTCCGGCCACGACCTCCTCGGGATCGAAGCCTTGCCCATTGTCATTCACGGTGGCCACCACGCTGCCACGATTGCATTCCAGTTCGATATCCACGCTTCGGGCCCGGGCGTGTTTGACGCAGTTGTGGAGGGCCTCCGTCACGATGCGGTAGAGGGCGTACTTCTTGTCAAAGTCAAGCTCCGTTCTGGGGTAGCCGAGTACCTTGAACTGGACCTGAAGTTTGGAGCGGGCGGAGACAGCCTGGGTGTGACTGAGTAAGACGTCGGCCAGGGGTACGGTTTCCAGGCTCTTGGGGCGCAATCGAAAGAGCAGCGCCCTCATCTCCACCAGGGAGGCTTCGGTCAGGGATAAGCAGTACTCCAGGGCTTCGCTCGGGTCGGCTCCCTTTTGGGTTTTGGCCAGAGCGGTGCGGATCCCCAGTCCAATCCCGTAGAGGTTTTGGGAGAGGGAGTCGTGCAACTCTCGACCCAGTCTCTGGCGCTCCTCCAGCCGGGTTTTTTCGGAGATCTCATGTTCGAGTGTGGCCTGGGTTTCTTGCAGGTTGGACTCCAAGGTCTGCTGCTGCTGGAGTAAGAGTTCCTCGGTTTTCTTGCGATAGGTTATATCCAGGACCGAGGCCAGGTACTTGGGAGGCACTGTGTTGAGTACGGTCAGGGCCACCTCCACGGGAAACTCCGAACCGTCCTTTTTTCTGGCCCAGAGATCGCGGCCGGCTCCCATTTCGCGGGTTGCCGGATCTGCCGTGTACTTTTCGTAATGAGTGGGGTGCCGAAGGGCGAAACGTTGGGGTATCAGGGTTTCAACCGGCCGGCCCAAAAGTTCGTCCAGTTCGTAGCCGAAGAGGGATCCGGCGGCGGCATTGGCCCCCACGATCTCTCGTTGCTGATTGGTGGTCAGCAGTGCGATGGGTAGGGAGGATATGATAGCGAGGGCCTCGGGGTCGATCACGGGGGGCGCTTCCCGCCCAGACGAAGCGTTCCTCTAGGCCGACCTTCCATTCTAAGATTTGGGAATCAGGCTGGTAATCGGCAAGGCTGGTTCGCGCAATTCGTCTCCCCAGGGAAAGAACTCTTGAGTGGTGCTTCCCTGCCAGGGGCCCCGGCCGATGATGGTGGCTGCGGGAAATTTTTTGCGCAAAGCCCTGGCCCAGCCCAGATGGGTGGCACCCAGGATAAAGACATCGGGGGGATCTCCCCAGCAGTAGCTTCCAGGGTCATCGGTCACGAAAACCTGGATCACCTGCTCCAGTTCTTCCAAGAGTTGTTTGGCGAAAAGTTGCTCCCCCCGGCTTTCGTCTATCACCATGACAGTAAGACCCATGGCGATAGAGTGGCCTAATCTGATCCCCGAAAAAATGATCTAGATCATTTGGCACTCTGAGCGGTCGCCCTATCCTCGGAGGATGGACAAGGAACTCTATTACGACGATTCGACGCCTCGACTCTTCGCATTTTTCACGGTGTTCTGGGGGTTCGTGGGGATGCTGGTGGGGTTGTACGCGGCTTTAGAACTCGCCTTCTGGCAGTTGAACTTCGATATCCCGTATCTCACTTTCGGCCGTCTGAGACCGCTTCATACCAACGCCGTGATCTTTGCCTTCACCGCCAACGGAATCTTTGCCGGGGTGTATTACAGCCTGCAAAGGGTTTGCAAGACGCGGATGTACTCCGACACCCTTTCAAAGATCCACGTTTGGGCCTGGCAACTCATCGTGGTCCTGGATGCCATTTTCCTGCTCATGGGCTACACCGACGGGAAGGAGTACGCCGAACCGGTCTGGTCGATCGACGTCTTGATCACCATCGTCTGGGTCATCTTCGGGATAAACTTCTTCGCCACGGTGGGTCGTCGAAAAGTCAAGCATATGTATGTAGCGGTGTGGTTCTATATGTCCACCATCATCACCGTGGCCCTGCTGCATATCGTCAACAACCTGGCCATCCCGGTGAGCCTCACCAAATCGTACCCCATCTATTCCGGGGTCCAGGACGCGCTCATTCAGTGGTGGTACGGACACAACGCGGTAGCCTTTCTCTTGACTACCCCGATCCTCGGGCTCATGTATTACTTCTTGCCCAAAGCGGTCAACCGACCCGTCTACAGCTACCGATTGTCCATTCTCCACTTCTGGTCGCTGGTCTTCATCTACATCTGGGCCGGACCTCACCACCTTCTGTACACCGCCCTGCCTGACTGGTGTCAGACTCTGGGTATGGTCTTCTCTTTGATGCTCATCGCTCCGTCCTGGGGAGGTATGATCAATGGAGTTTTGACCTTTAAGGGCGCCTGGGACAAGCTCAGGACCGACCCGGTGGCGAAGTTTTTTGTGGTCGCTCTGACCTTCTACGGAATGTCGACCTTTGAAGGTCCCATGCTCAGCATCAAGAGTGTTTCAGCTCTGGGGCACTACACCGACTGGATTATTGGCCACGTGCACTCGGGAGCCCTGGGCTGGGTGGGCTTCACAATCTTCGCCATGCTCTACTGGATGGTCCCCAGGCTCTACAAGACCGAACTCTATTCCCAGGATCTCGCCACCAAGCATTTCTGGATCGGCACGATAGGTATCCTGATCTACGTGGTTTCGATGTGGGTGACCGGGGTCGCTCAGGGCCTGATGTGGAGAGCAGTCACCGCTCAGGGTGACCTGATGTACAGTTTCATCGAGACGGTCCATCAGCTTCACCCCTACTACATCTTACGGGCCATCGGGGGAGGTATCTATCTGATCGGAGTGGTGATGATGGGTTACAACCTGATGATGACGGCCAAGCAGGGACGGATCGCGCCGACTCCTATCTGGCCGGAGAAACTTGACCAAGAGCAGAAGGAGAGTGAGTAGGATGGACCACAAGAAGATCGAGTCGAAGTCGATGTGGATGGCCGTGCTCACCGGGATCCTGGTGACCGTGGGGGGGGTGGTGGAGATCGTACCCCTGTACACCGTGGACCAGCAGGTGGTGAAGATCGAGGACGTCAAGCCCTATCGGCCGCTAGAGTTGGAAGGTCGTGACATCTACATCCGAGAGGGCTGCTACACTTGTCACAGCCAGGCCGTGAGACCATTTCGAGACGAAACGGAACGGTACGGACCTTACTCCAAGGCCGGGGAGTACGTCTACGATCGGCCTTTTCAGTTCGGCTCCAAGCGCACCGGACCGGACCTGCACCGCCAGGGTGGGGCCAACCGGGACTCCTGGCACTACCTGCACTTCAAGGACCCTCGGGTCACCTCTCCGGGCTCGATTATGCCGAACTATCCCTGGCTCTACGAGAACAAGTTGGACCGCTCGACCACCATGAAGAAGATCGAGGTCCTGAAGCGTCTCGGAACACCGTATGACGAGAAGTATGACGAGGAAGAGTGGGTCATGAGACAGATGGATCGCGACGCTCAGCGGATCGCCGAGCGCATCTCCCGGGACTTGAAGGAAGAAGTTCCACCCGATACCGAGGTCATCGCTCTGATCGCCTACATGCAAAAGCTTGGTGGAGACATCAAATGGAGGGATCAATAATGTACGAGATACCGATGGTCGCCCTGATCAAGCAGGTGGTCCTGGTCACCTTTTTCGGGATTTTCACCGGTATGATCTGGTGGCTCTATCTGCTCCCTGGAAACCGCGCCCTGGAAGAGCATCGTTTCGATGTGCTGGGAGAGGAGAATCAATAGATGGCAGAAGTACTCGATCACGAGTTCGATGGCATCCAGGAGTACGACAACCCCATCCCGACCTGGTTGGGGGCACTGTTTGTCATTACCATTGTGTGGGGGATCGGCTACGCCCTTTACTATCCGAGTTTGCCCAACTTTTCCGGCTTCTCCGGTTGGAGCGCCGAGCAGCAGTACGATGCCCAGATGGAGACCGAGGAAGCCCGCTACGCCCCACTTCGGGAGGAAGCCGAAGAGAAGGCACTGGAGGCGCTCGCCTCGCTTTCCGAGGATCAGGCCACCGTGCAGGCTGGTCGAGAGGTCTACACGTTTTACTGCGCGGCCTGTCACGGTGACAACGCCGAAGGAAAGGTGGGTCCGTCTCTAACCGATGAGGAGTGGCTCTACGGAAACGAGCCGAAAGATATCCTCACCAGCATTCGAGAGGGGCGCCCTAAAGGAATGCCCCAGTGGAAGTCTCAACTCAAAGACGACGAGATCAAGAGCGTGGCGGTCTACGTGATGTCTTTGACCAGGAACCCGGGGGAGGGGCAATGATCGAACAGATCTTCACCACTCAAGTCGGGATGATCGGATTTGCGGGCTTCGTGGCGGTGGCCCTGGTGGGCTTTTTCATCGTCTACTGGATCAGGAAAGAATTGCGTGAAACCGATGAAAAGTGAGAGCTCCTTCAACCCTTGGCCCTACGGTCTGGCTGCTGTCTTGGTTAGCTTTTGCGTAATTCAACTGAGCCTGGTGACGATGGCCTCGAGCGGTTTTGAGGGTCTGGATGAAGTGGAGTATTACCGCCACGGGATCGAGTACGGCCAGGAGATCGATCGCCAGGAACGGCAGCGAGACCTCGGTTGGACTATCGCTCACAATCTGGAGCAGGCGGGCCAACCCCAGGAGCAGTTTCCCCTCCGGATCGCCATGCTGGATGCCGATCACAAACCGGTGATGCACGCTCGGGTGAAGCTTAAGCTCGGGCGTCCGGCCACCCTGCGCGACGACCAGCACCACGAATTGAAAGAGGTGGGTCCGGGGATCTACGGAGGCGATCTCAAGCTGACACCGGGCAAATGGAAGCTCGAACTGGAGGCCGAGAAAAGCGAGCAGATCGTGAAGGTCGAGTTTCGCCACGAGGTTGCTCCGATGAAGCCCCCCCTCGCCGACCCCGGTACCGTGAGTTTGAAGGAATAGGTCATGGATGCTACTGCAGAAGAGGTTTTGCTGTCGCTCGATGGGCTGCATTGCGTCTCTTGCGTCAACCGAGTGGAGCAACTCTTGCGGGGCCGCCCGGGCGTGCTCGAGGCAGCCGTCAATCTCACCAGAAAGCAAGCCCGCCTTTCGGTGCGTGCCCAAGAATTTGAGTTGCCGGAGGCCCTGGAGGCACTGGCCCAGGCTGGCTTTACCGCTCGTCGCCTCTCGGAGAAACAGGTCCGGCAGAACGAAAAGGACACCCGGGAGCAGCGGGCACTGCTTTTAAAGCTCGGGATTTCGGGATGCGTTGCGGCCAACGTGATGCTCCTTTCCATCGCTCTCTATATCGGGCAGTTTCAGGGGATCGAGAGCGAATTCAAAAGGCTCTTCCAGGGTCTGAGCTTCGTCCTCACAACTCCCGTCGTGCTCTTTTGTGGCTCTCACTTTGCCATCCCCGCCTGGAAAGCGTTATCCAACAGGCAGGTCACCATCGATGTTCCCATCACCATCGGCCTGGGGGCGACTTACTTGCTATCGGTAGTGTCGTATTATCGAGGGACCGAGCACCAGTATTTCGATACGGCGACCGCCTTTGTGTTTGCCCTTCTGGTGGGGCGTTATCTCCAGAGCCTGGGGATGAGCCGGGTGCGCAACAGCCTGGATCTTCTGCTGGGGCTACGCCCGGAGCGAGCCCGGGTCTTGCGAGGCGGCGCGGAGGTCGAGGTGGGGGTGGAAGCCCTGGAGGTGGGGGACCTGGTGCTTCTGGAGCAGGGTCTCGGGGTACCGGCCGACGGGACCTTGATGGAAGGCGAAGTGGAGGTCGACGAATCTTCCATGACCGGGGAGTCGCTGCCGCTGAAGAAAGGCCCACGGGATCCACTTCTGGCCGGAACTCAAGTCTTTTCGGGACAGGCCGCCATGCGGGTGGATGCGGTGGGAGCCAAGACCACCTTGAGCCGTCTGGCCGCCTTGATCGAAGAGACCCAGGAGAGCCGAATGGGAGAAGGCAAGCTTTCGGGCAAGGTCGCCTCTATGTTTTCAGGGCTGATCCTGGTAATCGCGCTGCTGGTGTTTTTCTGGTGGCTGCCGGTGGGGTTGGAAAAGGCCACCCTGGTAGCCGTCTCGGTGCTGGTCATTACCTGTCCCTGCGCGCTGGGTTTGGCCCTGCCGTTGGCCTACTGGATGGCGGTGCGCACTGGCATCGAGCGGGGTGTTCTGGTCAAGGATGAAGCCTCACTGGAGCAGACTCCGGTACTGACCGACCTGGTCATGGACAAGACCGGAACGGTCACGGTGGGGCGTCCTGAACTCATCAGAGAAGAGCACCACCGACGTTCGGAAGAGGAGATCTCCGCGCTGGTACAGGTGCTGGAGAAAGAGTGCTCCCACCCTTTCGCCCGGACCCTCATGAATCGTTACTCGGCGAGCGGTGCGCCGGAGTTGACCGCTGAAGTCGAAGCGGTACCGGGGCGAGGCCGCCGGGCTTTGATCGAGGGTCGAGAGGTCTTCATCGGAACTCATTCCGGGGGTACCGGAGACATCGAACTGACCGTAGATGGGGAGAGGTGGGCTTGCTGGTCTTTTGAAGATGCGGTGCGGCCCGAGGCCCCTGTACTGATCGAGAAGCTCAAAGACCGAGGTCTGAGACTTCACCTATTAAGCGGTGATCGGCAGGACCGAACCGAGAGGGTTTCCCAGCAGATCGGGATCGAAAATTACGCCGGCAACCAACTCCCTGATGACAAGGCCCGCCGGGTCGCTGCTCTGCAACAGGAAGGAGCGGTGGTGGGACTGTTGGGTGACGGTGTCAACGACGGTCCGGCGTTGGCCGCGGCCGATGTGGGGGCGGCCATGGGTCACGCCGCTTCGGTGGCCACCGCTTCAGCGCCGGTGCTGCTGCTTCGTCCCGGTTTGGAGCCTGTCATGGCCTGGCTGGATCTGGGGAAAGCTTACCGGAAAACGGTTTCCAGCAGTCTTGGATTGTCCGTCTTGTACAACTTGATCGCGGTGCCCGCAGCCGCTTCGGGAGTGGTCTCACCTTTGGTGGCGGCCATAGCTATGCCGTTGGCCTCGCTGGCGGTGGTGGTCAACAGTTTGCAACTCTCGAGGAGGCTTTAAATGGAAGTCCTTTACATTCTGGTACCCGCTGCTCTTTTTCTATCCGGACTGGCAGTGACGATGTTTGTGCTGGCTGTGAAAAACGGTCAGTTCGATGATCTCGATGCCGATGCGATGCGGTTCTTGGACGACTGAGCACGGCATGGAACACAGACTCGATAAAGCTTTCCCCAGACATCAGTCGGGGAGATTCAAGAATCTCAAGAACCTCTCCAGCGCCGTGCTCCAGTTGATCCTGTTCGTGACCCCCTGGGTCAACTGGAACGGACGCCCCATCGTGTTGCTGGACCTGCCAGGCCGAAAACTCCACCTTTTCGAGTGGACCTTCTGGCCCCAGGATATCCATTTCGTTTTTATCTTACTCATGATGGCCTGTCTCACGCTGTTCTTTGTGACCGCCTTGTGGGGGCGCATCTGGTGCGGCTACGCCTGTCCGCAAACTCTTTTTAGCCACTCCTTCATCCTGGTGGAGCGTTTGATCGAGGGCGACCGGCACAAGCGCATGAAACTGGAACGGGGTCCCTGGCACTCTGAGAAAACCTGGAAGATGCTTTTGAAGTGGTCGATCTGGTTTGTCATGTCGGTGTTTCTGGGAATCACCTTTGCCGGTTACTACACTCCCATTCGACCTCTTTTCACCAACTTCTTGACCGGGAACGTGGAGAGCGGGACCCTTCTTTTTGTAGGTTTTCTGACCGCGGTCAGCCTTTTCTTTTTCGGCTTTCTGCGGGGGCGTTTCTGCAGCACGGTTTGTCCTTACGCTCGTTTTCAGGGGGCCATGTTCGACCGGGACACGGTCATGGTCAACTACGACTTCAAGAGAGGAGAGCCCCGGGGCAAGGTCAAGGATAAAGACGCTGCCGATTGCGTGGACTGCACCTTGTGCGTCCAGGTCTGTCCCCAGAATATCGACATTCGTAACGGAGTGCAGTTTGAGTGTATCAATTGCGGTGCCTGTGCCGATGCTTGTGATACTGTGATGCTGAAGGTGGATCGGCCGCTGGGGTTGATCCGGTATGCCTCGGAGGCTGAGATCGAGGGAGGTAAGACGCAATACTTTCGGGGGCGCCCTCTGGCCAACGCGGTGGCCCTGGTGGCTCTGCTGGTCGTCTTTGCTACGCTATTCTTCGGTCGCAATCCGCTGGAGTTCGAGGTGGTCAGAGCAGACTCGGAAGGGGTCTCGGCAACCACCGCCGACGGTCGGGTCAGCAACCGCTATAAGGTTCGGCTGATCAATAAGCAGCATCCGAGTATGGAGGTGGAACTGGGGCTGGATGGGTTTGAGGGGGCGGAGCTTATCGCCCCGGTCAATCCGGTGCCGGTGGCGGCTGAGAGTTCGGAAGTGATCCAGGTCTTCGTGCTGGTGGATGGAGAGAAGGTTCCGGCGGTAAAGCACTTTCATTTTGTGGCCACGGACCGTGCTGATCCCACTCAGAAGCGCCAGGTGAAGAGCACCTTTATCCGGGCCAGATTGTAAAAGAGGGGCCGAACGGCCCCTCTTTTAGAAGTGCAGAAAGCTAGCCCGGAGTCGGGTCCTCAGTAACTCTTGCAACTCTTCGGGGGTGGCGTTCGGGTGCTCCTGGTGAAGGGCGTTGAGGGCACTCGAGCGATCCCGGATCTTGGGTTCGAAAGCGGGTCTTTGGTAAAAAGGATTGGTGTACAGCGAATTACTGTTTTGGGGTGGTTGAATCGACATCGTGTCCTGGGGAAGATCCGCCGGGGCGATGATCGGTTGATTGGTCAGAAACTTCTTGACGGGGGTACCCTGAGGTGTTGGTACCGCAGGCTGATCGGTTAGATTGTTGCTGTTGCTATTGCTATTGCTGTCTTTATTGAGGCTGAACTTATGCAGGGAACGGTAAGCATGGTTATTTATATTAGTCAAATGACGCTCCAGATTTCTCTCTCTAGAACATCTCCTCGATCACACACAGGCACCCTCCCAGCCGTCTAGCGCGACTGCCATTGCACCTGGGAAAAGGTTAACACAAATTTCATAAACACATGTAAAAAAAATCTTGCTTTTTTATTAAAAGATCTTGATCTAGATCTTTAATACGCTGATGGTGGGGATGTTGGCCTCGGGGATTTCCGAGAAGCCTCCCACTTCCAGCACGTAGCCGCCCGGCGTAGCCAGACCCAGCTCCTGGGGTAGGCGCCGGGCCATTTCGTGGGGGGAGTCGGGAGCATCGCTCTTGACGTGGTGGGGCAAGACGCCCCAGAGCAGGCTCATCCAGCAACACACCCTGGGGTTTCGAGAGAGGGCCACCACCGGAGCCGCCGGGCGGGCGGAGCTGAGGGTTGTGGCCGAGGTGCCTCGGCCCCGGGAGAGCACCACCACGGCTCTCACTAAAAGCTCTCGAGAGAGATCGGCCACGGTGGTACTGAAAATCTGGCTCAAGGTGGCCGTTGCCGGGGCCAAGTTGAAAGGAGTCTGCTGGTAGGCCCGATTCTGAAGGTCTCTTTGCCAGAGATAGTTTTCGGTTTCCCGGGCTACCCGGTCCATCATCTCCACCGACTCCACCGGGTGAGCACCGGCAGCCGTTTCGGCCGACAGCATGACCGCGTCGGCACCGCCGTTGACCGCCCTGGAGACGTCGGAAACTTCGGCCCTGGTGGGGCGCTGGTTGTCCACCATGGACTCCAGCATCTGGGTGGCCACGATGACCGGACGATGAAACTCTCGGGCCCGGGTCAAAAGCTGGTCCTGAATCACCGGGACTTCTTCCGGTGGTAGTTCCACGCCCAGGTCTCCCCGGGCCACCATCACCGCATCACTGGCCTGCAAGATGCTGTCGATGTTCTTGAGGGCTTCCGGCTTTTCGATTTTACTCACCAGATAAGGTGGGTTGTCCGAAGTGGAAACCAGGCGCCGCAACTCTTCCACTTCTTCGGCCCGGCGGACGAAAGACAGGGCGATCAGGTCGACTCCCAGCTCCAGGGCGAAAACCACGTCTTCACGGTCCTTGGCGGTGAGGGCGGGAGCGGAAACGGCTACGCCCGGGAGGTTGATCCCTTTGCGGTCGGTGAGATACCCGCCCCGCACCACTCGACATGAGACTTCGCTTCCCTCTACCCCTTCTACCTGGAGTTCAAAGAGGCCGTCGTTGAGGAAAATGCGATCACCGGCCACCACGTCGTTGGGCAATTCCTGGTAGATGGTGGGGATTAGCCCGGGCTCCCCCAGAACCTTGCGGGTCGTCACCACGACCTTCTCCTGAGGAATGAGATCGATCCCGCCGCCCTGGAAGCGACCGGTTCTGATCTTAGGACCACAGAGATCGGCCAGGACCGCGATCGTGCGCCCGGTCTCTTCGGCGAGGCGGCGGATGTGGCCGTACACCTCTCGGTGGCCCTCGTGGGTGCCGTGGGACATGTTGAGTCGAAACACATCGACCCCGGCCAGGATCATCCGTTTTAGAACCTCCGGAGTGTCCGAGGAGGGCCCAACCGTGGCCACGATTTTGGTACGACGAATTTTTAAGCGAATGTGAGGTTTTTCTAAGGACACGGGAAGTGTTTCCAGATCTCTATTTTTGTCGATCGTAGACGATCATCACGGGCTTGCTGGCTGACTGGATGACCTTCTCCGCTACGCTACCGAGTAGCCACCGCTGGACTCCGCTGCGACCGTGGCTGCCCATCACGATCAGATCGCACTCGTCGGCATGGCCGAGGATGCCTTTGGCGGGAGCGGCCACGTCGACCTTGACCTGGAACTTCACCCCGCTCTGGTCTTCACCAAGTTTCTGCAGATATTCGGTAGCTTGGGCCGTCTCGAGCTTGACGGCAGGGTCGGTGGCGGGATCGGAGAGGGGAGAGTGGGCGATACCCCGATAAAAGAGTATTTCGGCGTCGAAGGCTCGAGCCAACTCTACGGCCCTGGGAATGGCCGCTTCCGAGGTGGAAGAGCCGTCCACTGGAACAAGAATTCTCTGGATGGCCGGTTCTTCGGTCACCTCGGTGTGAGAACTGATGACCAGAACGGGGATGCGACCACCCCTCACCACCTTGGTGGTGACCGAGCCGAGGAGCCAGCGGCCGATCCCGCCCCGGCCGTGACTGGCAAGAACGATGGCGTCCACTCCTTCCGACTCGGCTCGATCCAGGATCACCGTACCTGGATCACCCTCGCAACGGGTTTTCTCGACCAGATCCGGTGGTAGCCTGTCGGCTACGGTGTTCAGATAGCCGTCGATCTGATCGAACATGGCCGTCTGATCAAAATAAACCGGAGCGGTGGCTGCGAACTCCGGCATCATATAGACCGTGGCCATGGGCTCAAAGCAGCGCAATAACTCGATCCTGGCACCGAACTTGCGAGCCAATAAGCTGGCCCAGGGGAGGGCGTGCTCGGCTAGTTCAGAGCCATCGAGTGGTACCAGGTATCGCCGGGACATCAGTGGTGGTGATGACCGCCCGGGCCGTGAACGTGACCGTGGGCGATCTCCTCCGGCTCAGCTTTACGCACGTCGGTGATGGTCACTTGAAAGTTCAGGTGCTCGCCGGCCAAGGGGTGATTGGCGTCCAGGGAAATCTTCTCGGAGTCGGTGGCCACAACCCGGGCCACGAAAGTCTGGCCTGCCTGATTCTTGAGCTGGAGAAGCGCATTCAGAGGGGGGATCTCGTCTCCCATGCGTTCGGTGGGAATGGCGAACTTCAGCTTGGGATCGTACTCCCCGTATCCTTCGGTGGGAGGGACACTAGCTTCGGTGGTTGCCCCCACCGCCAGCCCTTCCAGAGCCTTTTCCAGTCCGGGTACGATGTTTTCGTGACCGTGCAGGTAGATCAACGGCTCGTCACCAGATTGGTCGAGGATCTCTCCTTCGTTGTTTTTCAATAGATAGGTCATGGAGACCACGGTGTCTTTGGTAATCGTCATGCTGAAAGTGTTGTGTACGTCGGTGAGTACACCTTCCCAAAGTTCTTTTAGAATTCAACATTTTTGTAACACCCGGGTGTCTGGTTCCATAGTGCCCCCAAGTCCACTCGGGCAAGCTATAGGGGATGAGTCAACTGAGCCAGATCTTTGGAACCACCATAGGGTCCCGAACAAACAAGCCTCAGGGGCGGCAGTCCGAGGCCCCGGACGCCCTGCTGGAGGCCTACTTACCAGAGACCTCCGATAGCGTTGATTTGCGTTCTGTGCCGCAAAGCAGCGGACAGAGCTTCGGGTTTGCTCAGTTGCAGGGACAGGCCGGCTTGCCCAGACTGTCCAACGTCTACTCCTCCAACACCGGTGGGCTATTGGACGTGACCGGTTAAGATCTGGTCCGCTGGGATGGTCTGGATCGAAACCATTGGATCCTTACTATGACCCCGGTTCCCTTAGAATGGAGTCGTGGGACAGAGTTTCAGAGGGCCTCTATGGGCAATTATATTGGTGGCATTTATCTTACTTTTCCAATGCCCGTCTCTGGCCCAGTCCGATACTTCCAGTGATAACGATCAACTCCTGACGGCCCAACTCCGTAAGGCGTTTCGCCAGGTCGAGGGGCTGGACCAGGTGACCCTGGAGGTGCGGGGCGGGGTCGCTGTGCTGCGCGGCGAAGTGCCGACGCTTGAGACCAGGATGAAGGCCGAGGAGTTGGCCGCTCGCCTGGAAGGGATCCTGACCGTGGACAACGGCCTGCAGATTGAGAGTGAACTGGGCGAGCGGCTCTCACCGGCGGTCAGTAACCTCTACGACAAAGCTCGGGCTCTCTGGGCTTTCGGACCGCTGGCCGGGGTGGCGCTTCTCATATTCTTGCTCAGTCTGACCGCCGGCCGAGTCCTCACCCGCTGGGAATGGCCTTATTCCCGAATTTCTCAGAATCTTTTTGTGCGCGACCTGGTCAAGCAGTTCGTCTATTTTCTGTGCGTCCTTTTGGGGGCGGTGATGGCCCTGGAGCTTCTCGACGCCACTGCCTTGGTGGGAGCGGTCCTGGGTACGGCGGGGGTGTTGGGAGTGGCCATCGGGTTTGCCTTCAAAGACCTGGCAGAGAACAGTCTGGCCAGTATACTCTTGAGTATTCGGCAACCGTTCGCCCCGAATGATCACGTGGTGATCGATGGACAGGAGGGGAAGATCGTAAGGCTGACCTCCCGGGCGACTATTCTGCTGACCTTAGACGGAAACCATCTTCGGATTCCCAATGCCGCCGTTTTCAAAGCTACCATTCTGAATTTCTCCCGCAATCCGGACCGGCGGTTTCTGTTTAACCTGGGGGTCGACACCTCCGAGGACCTGGCCCAGGCTCAGGCTCTGGCTGTGCAGACCCTTCGGGAAGCCCCCGGGGTGTCCGTTGAGCCGGCTCCCCAGTGCCTGATCGAAGAGTTCGGCGATTGGACCGTGAAGCTGCTGGTGGTGGCCTGGATCGACCAGCGAAAGAACGACTACGTGAAGGTCAAGAGCGAAGCCATGCGGAGGGTGAAAGAGGCGTTCGACGAGGCCGGTATAGTGATGCCCGAGCCGATCTACAAGGTGAGAATGGACAGCCCTGGTAGCGATCCGGTCAAGGTCCGGAAAGTACCGGGACTTTCTTTCGAAGAGCCTGATCTGATTCCGGAAACGCACCTGGATGAGCGCATCGATCAGGAACGCGCGGCCCGAGCCGACATGCTGGATGAAGAGGCCGTGCGGGAGTAACCCCCATTCATCTTTACAAACAAGGGGATCGCGGCCAGCATCAGGCAAGAACTCACCAGAAAGGCTCCCTGGTAGCCCACTTCCTGAGAGATGTAACCCGAAGCCAGGCCACCAAACAGGATGCCGAAGTCGAAGGCCCCGGTGAAGAGAGCCAGTCCGGAGCCTCGCTGAGCTCGGTTGGTGCGGCGCACGATGTAAGTGGAGAGACCGGGAAAGAGGAAGCCGTGCCCCACTCCGTTGAGCAGCGCGGCAAACACCAGAAGTCGGGGAGTAGGAAAGAAGATCAGGGTGCTGATGCAGAGCGAGCCCAGGGCCAGGGCGCCGCCGCTATAGACCACCAACTTGTTGGTGCTGAGGCGGTCGATCGATTCGGCCGCGAAGACCCGCACGCACACCGAAGCCACCGAAAACCCGGCGAAGTAGACCCCGACCTGCTGAAGGCTTACCGACTCCAGATAGGGAGCGATGAAGGTGATGACGTTGCCGGTCAGCCAGCCGAAGGGGAGGGTCACCAGGATCATTGCTCGGAAAGACCAGATGTCGATCCTGCTACTGGTGGGCTGCTCGGTTTCCGTCGGTTCGGCTTCGCTCTCCGGAAGGATGACCGTCAATAAACTGCAGACCAGACCGGCCACAAAGATGGCCAGGAACATGCTGTTGAAGCCGTGCTCCCGGTAGATCTGCTCGGAGACGTAGGGCCCGGCCGCCGAACCCAGCAGCCCGGAGACCCCGAAGATACCCTGCAGTTGGCCGATCCGTTCGGGGGGAGAGCGGTCCGCCACCCAGGTGAGCACCGCCGTGATGTAAAACGCCAACCCTATTCCCTGGCAGCTTCGTAGGGCCATCCAACTCAGAAAGTGATCCCCCAGGTGGGGGTAGATGCCGGCGGTGGCGTTTAAGAGGATGGCGCCGCCGATCAGAAACGGTTTGCGACCCCAGCGCTGGAGGCCGTAGCCCAGGCCCAACCTGGTAAAGATCGCAGCCGTGGAGAAGCTGGCTGCCAACCAGCCGATTTGCCAGTCCTCAACACCTGACTGCTTCCAAAAGAGAGGTAGCAAGGTGGCTGACATGTGGCAGGACATGGCGAGAAAATTGACCAGGTTGGCTATGTACCAGGCCCCGTTGCGCATCGCTCAACACTAACCGATTTTTGCCGCCCCGGAGATAGAATAATCCTGCTACGGGTCGAGCAGATCCGCTCCGATCTCGCTTAGATCACGGACCCCACAAAGAGCCATGGCAAGATCCAGTTCTCGGCGCAACAACTCTAAGACCTCCACCACCCCGTCTTCTCCCCGGGCGGCCAGACCCCACAGCACCGGGCGGCCAGACCCCACAGCACCGGGCGGCCGACCAGGACCGCCCGGGCGCCCAGGGCGATGGCCTTGAGCACGTCGGTGCCCCGGCGCACACCCCCGTCCAGCAGAATAGGCAAGCGACCATCCACCGCTTCGGCGATGGCGGGCAGCGCGCTGATGGTGGGGGGCGAGGTGTCCAACTGGCGGCCGCCGTGATTGGACACCACGATACCGTCTACTCCGTGCTCTACCGCTAGTAAGGCGTCGCCGGCCCGGACCACTCCTTTGATCAGCAGCGGTAGCCCGCTGATGGAGCGGAGCCATTCCAGGTCTTTCCAGCTTATGGAGTTTTCGATCAGAGAGGCGAAGTAGGCCGCCAACCCTGAGCCATCGGTCTCGGGGAGGTCGGCTTTTCGTGCATCGGTGGCTAGCAAGTTCACGAGTTTCAGGTGGTCCGGCAGTTGAAACTTGTTGCGCACGTCGGCTTCCCGGTGGCCCAGGTAAGGCGCGTCCACGGTCAAGACCAGGGCCGAGGCCCCGGCCTCCCGGGCCCGCTCGACCAACGCCCTGGTGGCGCCTCGGTCCTTATAGAAATAGAGCTGGAACCAGAACCCGTTGGTGGCCGCTGCGCCCACCTCTTCCATGGGCATGTTGGAGAGGGTGGAGAGGATCATCAGGGTCCTGGCCCGGGCTGCTGCCCGCGCGGTAGCAACCTCACCGGCGGGGTCGGATAGACCGTGGAAGGCAGTGGGGGCGACCACCACCGGAAGCGAGAGGGGCTGCCCGAAAAGGGTGCAGGAGAGCTCTCGTCGGCTGACATCCACCAGGACTCGGTAGTAAAGCGAAAGTTCCTCGAAGGCTTGCCGGTTGCGTCGCAAGGTCACCTGATCGTGGGCCCCCGAGGCGTAGTAGTCATAGGCCGAGCGGGTCAAGCGCCGTTCAGCCTCGCGCCGATAGTCTTCCAGGTTGATGAATTCGGTCTGTTCCATGAGAGGGCGCTTCGCAGCCCCCTCTCTACGGACCTATTGATAAGAGATCTCGCTCTCAGCTGAATTCTTAAGGTTGACGCTGCGCTAGATAAACCCTCCACAGGTACCAGGCCACGATCCCTCCCACCACCAGGTAGCTTATCGGGTTCAGAAACTGCTCGACCTTCTGATAGTTCTGACCGAGCACACGCCCCAGGTAAGTGAGGGCTGCCGTCCAGAGAAAGGTCCCCGCCAGGGTGTACAACAGAAATTGCCCCACCGGCATTTTGGTCAACCCTGCAGGGATGGAGATCAGCGAGCGAACACCGGGAACCAATCGGCCGAAGAAGACGGCACTGTTGCCGTGTTTCTTAAACCAGGATTGAGCTCGTTCCAGTTCTCCCGAAGAGGTGGCAACCCAGTACCCGTGATTGTCGGCCCACTCCTTGAGTCTCTCCTCACCGACTGCCCGCCCGGCGTAGTAAAGAGCTGCTTGCCCCGCCAGGGAGCCCACCGTTCCGGCCAGGATGACGCCCCAGAACGAAAGCTCGCCGGTGGTCGCCACGTAACCCGCCAGCGGCATGATCAGCTCTGAAGGGATGGGAGGGAAGACGTTCTCGAGCAGCATGAGTAGGAAGACTCCCAGGTAACTACCCTTTCCGATGATGGAGGTGATGGTATCGAACATGGGGCTATTTTAGAGAGGGTAAACCCGGCAGGTAAGGCCCGTTGGAGGCTTGAGGAGCCCTGCTAAAGTATATCCCCCCGATGGAAGTGGATGAAAGGACTCTGGTCGCGCAGGATCGCTGTGAGTTTTTGGAGTTCCTCAACTCCCGGCGTAAGGCTGGTCAGGCGATGGGTGAGGGTGAAATTACTCTCGATTTCAAGTCCGCCCAGCGCAAGCTAGGGCGTTTTCGAATGCCCAGGGAGCAGGCCTGGGCTCTGAAGTTCGTGCAGTGTGCCCAGGCACTGCAGACCGACCGGATCGATTTCATTTCCAATCGCCATGGTGTGGAGATCGTTTTTCGTACGGACGAACTGCCCCCGCTGGAGAGCATGATCGAGGGTCTGGAAACGTTCGCGAGTTGTTCGAACCCGGAGGAGCACCTGCGGGCGGCCTTGCTGGCTCTTACGGCCCAACCGGGGGAGGTGCAGGTCTGCTATCAGGGTGCCACCTGGGACGGTCGCGAGGTCTCCCAGGGCGAAGGCAGTAGCGAGATCTTTCGGTGCACCCTGACTTATCAGCGAGCCAGGGCTTTCTGGAAGTGGTTAAAATTCCGAATCACCGCTTCCTCGGGACTTCATACGGAACTCACTCAGTTTGCTTACCTGGCTCCCGTCAACGTCTATCTCGACCAGCGACCAGTACGCCTTGAATCCTCGAAGATGGTCCTTCTCAACGGGGTGCTCAACGACCGTTCGGGCCTGGTTCTGCAGGTCGGTGGCGACATTATGTGCGGCGAGGATTGGCCCCAGCCGGTGTTTACTCCCTGGGCCCGTAATCAATCGCCAACCTATTCTTACGTGGTAAGGGCCGATTACCTGGGCCCTGGTCAGCGGGAAGATATTTCCCTCGAATGGGTCCGGGACGGAGTGGTGGTGGAGCGGGAAACCAGAGAGCTGAACTCCAGGATGGGAGTGCAGGTTCGGGCGTTACTGTCGGCCGACGGATTGCCCGCCGACCTTTCGGGTTTTGCCCTTCGGGACAATGAGGACCGGCTGTGGAGGAGGCGCCGGGCCACGTTTTACGCCTGGCACGGATTGAAAGCCCTGCAGCGGCAACTGCGCTATCCCAGGCAATGGGAGATTTTCATTAAGAAACTCGAACCGGAGCAAACGGTACCCAAACGAGAAGAACTCCTGGCCGAGGTGGAGAAGCTCAAAGGTTTGCTCCAGCCGCCTCTTCCAGATAGAGCGACAAAGCGATAGCCACCTGCTCCAAGATGTGCTCCACCGGGTGATCCATATGGGTGTGGATCAACTCTTCGGCAAGGTCGTCGGTACCGGCTCTAACGGTGTCTAGCGAACGCATCCAAAAACTTCGGGCCAGCTCATCTTCACCCCTGGAACTGTGGTACGCTCCCAGGCCGAGCAGCAGGTAGCCTGGAACCAGGGTCTCCGAGGGGAGGTTTTCTGATAGCAGGGCCAGGGTACCCGTAGCTATCGTCGGCAGCCAGTCCGAGCGCCCTTTAAAGGCCTGAGCGCATTCCTCGATCATCACCCGCTCCAGCCTTTCGCGTGGAGCAATTCTGAGCCCGTGCCCCAGGCTGGCCATCAACCCCGGTAGGAGATCGCGGGTCTGGCCTTCGGGCGTGCTAGCCCCTTGTCGGGACAACGCCCACTGTACAAGTCGATCGAGACTTTGCTCAGAAAGCTCTCGGCGGACCCCGTGGGTCAACAAGTCAACCAGCAGGTCGTCGGGGATCTGGGTCTCGTGGAGCTTTTCGGTCAGTCCCTCCAGCACGCTCATTCGTACATTTTGCAATTGATCCAGAAACCGCTCGTAAACCTGATTGGTGACCACCGCTTCGCGGGAGAGATCTAGAGCGAGCCCCTGGTGGTAGATCGTCCCGCTCATCCCGACCCCCTCCAGCCGAGCCATGCTGACCCCTCTCACAACGAGCTGAATAGATCCGACATCTAAGGCCAGAAGGCCTTGCCAGCCATGATCGGTTAGACTCAGGTCTATCAAAGGAGTTCGGCCGGGGTCGTTGATGATTCCCACTCGGGCCGTCACCGGAGTGTCAGGAAGTAAGAGGGGCCTATTCAGCTTTTCCCCATTGACGATAAGGGGTACCTCGCACTTATCGCAGAGCTGTTCTAGCAAACGCACCGCCGGCGGCTGCCCGGCAAAACCACCAAACCCTGGTAAGATGGAAAGTCGCTGCTTCCATGAATCGGGGAAATCGACCTCGATGACCATTGTCTCTTCGGCGGGAGGCAAGACGCTCGATTCTTCCCCTTCGGCTCTCAAGACCCACTGGTAGCTTGGTTTGTGCGGATGCCAGACGGAGATTTTTATACTCTGGGCCCCTTCCAGCAGCATGGCCTGAAGTCCAAGGACTAAATCCGTCGCGGCTGGCGATTCGCTTTCCTGACCACCCCGGGCAAAAGCCCCCAAAAGGTGGTCTTCGGGCAGATAGGCTCCTGGCCAGTTGAGCTTCCAGTCTGCCCCACGCGACTTTAGCAAAACGCTTTCGGCCCCACTTCCCACCGCAGCTTGCACGAGATTTACCAGGTAACGCGTGCGGTTTGAAGTGCGGAAATGAGTCAGTTTTCGGCGTGCGTTTGACAGCGAGAGGGTGAAGGTACCCCGAGAATCCAGGGTGCCATGCTCGCGCATCGACTGTAAAAGCTGCTCTACCTTAAGACTTGCCACTAAGGAGCGCTTTGGAGCCTATCGAGAAATGGCCTTCACACGGACCTAAGGTTTTGATGTACGGATAAACGATTGTTCCAGGTACAGCGCCAGGTGCTCTTGCTCCTCGGCTTTAAGCTCTGAGAGCTTGACCGAGTGCAGCCAGCCTTTCCCGTCTTTGCAGGTTCTTACCGGGGTTGCCGTGGCTTCGATGTAGTCCCAGGGGAGGCAGAGGAAGATACGGGCCGGTTCTGGAGACTTGCTCTCCTTGCGGAAGCTGGCTCCGGAGAGGCTGAGATCCTGGAGGTAGCCTTCCCATTTCCCGTCCAGGGAGACCACCGGAAGACTGCAGTCGGCTCGGACCTCCGCTCGCTGCTGCCGTCCTTCGTTCCAGGCTTTACCTTTCTGAGGAAAGAGGTTGCGCAGCCATTTTTTGAAGTAGGTGCCTTCCGGCTCCAGAAACTCCAACCCCACAACCGGACGGGAGTCGAGCGTTTGCCATCGGACCACGGCAGCCACACCGGCTCGGCCGCGAGAGCGATACTTCGGCTTGATCTCTACTTGCTGGCCGACTTTTAGTGTTTGCGACAGGGAAAGTCTGACGCCTCCCCGGGAGATATCCAGAATACGGGCATCGACCCCGCGTTTTCCAAGACGACAGACCACTTCTTCCTGACAACCAAATCGGACGGTTTCTCTCAGCTCTTTCATGGGCGTACTCCAATCGTGCTACTTGAAAGAATTGACTGGAATTAATGAGCTTCCTTCAATGGAAGTGAAAGGTCAGCGACGAGCGGTAGGGTCGGTGAGAACCTCGGCAATGGCCGGTGCGATGCCCAGTTTACAGACCTGTTCCAACCAGAACCATTCCCCGCAAGCATTCACCTCGAGGAACACGTAGCGGCCGTCGGGGGTGAGGATGAAGTCGGCGGCGGCGTAGTTGAGACCGAAAAAGTCGGCAAGCTTCAAGAGCTTTTGTTCGAGCTCCGGAGGTAGTTGATGGGGAACCCAATCCTCGATGAGCTGGAGGCCGTCTCGGCGCCAGTCGGTCTGGGCCCGGTCGGACTTTTGGGAGTCGATGGCTGCCGCGAAGACTCTTTTCCCGACCACCGTGACTCTCAACTCCAGGGCCTTGGGCACAGCCTCTTGAAAGATCATCGGAGCGTATCGTAGACCGTCCAGATTTTGCAGATCCTCAGGTTTGAGTTTGTTGGTGAAGACGACGTTTTCTTCACCTTCCCGGTAGATGGCGAAGTGACCCTGCATCTTGGTGACCACATTGCCCTTGACCTGAGTCGAGAACTCCAGGGCCGCCTTAGGATCGTTGGTGATGACGGTAGGAGGGATCTCCATTCCTACTCGCATGGCTTCCCGGAGTTGCAGCTCCTTGTAGTCGGTGCCCCGCACTCGGGGCACAGGATCCAGGTGAAAGCAATCCAGGGAAACGATGGTGCCGTAGAGAGCCAAACGAGACTCGTCTCGGCAAGCAGTGAGGGTGTCGCCCAGGCTATCGGGTAGCTGAGTACCGGCTGAAAAACGCCGGTACCAAACTGCATCCACGTCGTGCAGGTCCAACAGCCCGGTGGGTGTTCGGACTGCGATCTTCTGGCTACTTCCCTGATAAGAACTGCGCAGTTGAATGTCCTGAGGATAAAGGTCGGTATCGAAGCGGGCCACCGCCGCCCCTCGCCGGTTGAGTTCCTGGCTGACCATGTCCACCGAGGCGTTGTCGCCGCTGCGAGTAAAGATGAGTACTTTCATCTCTTTCAGACTCGACGTGATCTTGTCGAAAGCCTGCTGGCTTTAGAGGTCCAGGTCGGAGTCCGAAGGGTAGGCCATAGTGAAGGAGATAGGTGGTTGCTTGGGACCTGGTTCGAAGGTGATGGGACCGCCGCCGTCCTGATCGGAGTCGGAAGGGTAGGCCTGGGTGAAAGAGATCGGGGGTTGCTTGGGACCTGGCTCGAAAGTAGCGGGTCCATCGGAGTCGGCCGGGTAAGCCTGGGTAGCCGAGAAAGCGATTTCCCTGCGTCCGCCGTGCACCTGGTTTTGATCCTCCAGGAAGTTCTCGAAGAAGGGGCGGGTCTGGGGTGCGGGAGTGGAGCCGCCGAGGAAGTCGCCCCAGCCGGTGGAGAGCAGTTGAAAGGCGGAGAACAGTTGGACTGCCAGGTCGTTCGACATCCTGGAGTAAGGGCTTGAATAAGCGATCCCACCGGACTGCGGTCCTACCCGGTAAGGGTGAGGCTGAAAGGGGCGAACTGCGTTGGAATGAATCTGCATCTGTTTCTCCTGAATTCCTTGCTAATCTTGTCTCAGATTATACCGCCAGGCTGACCCAGGAATTGCCAACCACCCCGGGAGATGTGAACAGATTGTTAAAGTTTAGAAGGCTTACCGGCCATCGCTTGCAATCCGGTGATCACGCTCACGTCCACCAGATCCTGAACCGAGCAGCCTCGGCTCACATCGTTGACCGGTTTATTGAGGCCCTGCAGGATGGGTCCCACGGCGGACGCCCCACCAAGTCTCTCGGTAATTTTGTAGGCAATATTGCCGGCGTCTAGATCGGGAAAGATGAAGACGTTGGCCTGTCCCGCCACCGCGCTTCCCGGAGACTTGCGTTCGGCCACCGAGGGCAGAATGGCAGCGTCGAACTGCATCTCACCGTCCATGATCAGATGAGGGGCTTGCTCCCGGGCGAGCTGCAGCGCTCGGGTCACCTTGTCGACCCGGGTGTGCTCGGCGCTCCCTCGGGTGGAAAAGGAGAGAAAGGCGATCCTGGGTTCGTGGCCCAGGGCCTTCACCGTATCGGCCGTGGCGATGGCAATACTTGCCAGGGTCTCCGGATCGGGATCGATATTCACCGAGCAGTCGGCGTAGAAGTAAGTCTTATCCGGCCAACACATGATAAAGACCGAGGAGGCCTTGGACATGCCGGGCCGCATCTTCACCATCTGAAAGGCGGGTAGAAAAGGCTTGGTCTCGGAGCGCAGACCGGAGACCATCCCGTCGGCCAACCCTTCCCGAACCATAAGGGCACCCAGGAAGTGGGGCTGCTTAACCAGTTCACACGCCTGCTCCTCGGTCATGCCTTTGTGACGTCGCAGCTCCAGGCAGACTTCGGCTAGGCGGCCGGCCTGGGGGTGACTGGCCGGGTCGTGAGTTTCAACGCCCTCGATAGGGTCTGAGCCCAGAACGATCGGAACACCGAGGTCTTGGGCGGCGAGTTGCCGGGCGGCGGCCACCGCTCGTTCGTCGTGGCCCTCCGGATAAACAATGCGCAAGTTTCGTCCTCGCACGGATTGGCGGCAGGTTTCCATAAAACTCATAGACCGGTGCTTCC
Organism: Vulcanimicrobiota bacterium; assembly: GCA_041676625.1. GTDB lineage: Bacteria > Vulcanimicrobiota > Xenobia > Xenobiales > JADMJV01 > JAEXNA01. The sequence goes on along the minus strand of JBAYRN010000059.1, from coordinate 473 downwards.
GCCTGGCAGTGAAGGAGCCCTTTTCCGAGCCTGCGAAGCCGCCGCCATGGAGACTTTACTGCTGCTTACCAAACAGTATCGATTCCGAGTTGTCGAAGTTTATCATCTTTGGTGACCAGCGGTAATCCAAGTTCCAAGGCTGTCGCCACGATAAGCCGATCCGCAGGGTCAGGATGCATTTTCAGCTGGACCGAGCGCAGTGCGATCGAATTTGTTACTGGGATAAATTCAAATAAGCTTAAAGCCTCAGTTTTACTCACCCAGTTTCGGGCTGAAAGAGTCAAACGTAGACGCCCCTTATTGACGAGCAACGCTACCTCCCAGGTGGAAATCGTGGATAGATGAAGCTTTTGGCCTTGACTGATGGCCAGATCGATGGATTCTTGAGCGGTTAGGGAAAGTAGGGATGGGTCACTGATCCACCAGAGCCAAACATGAGTATCAAGAACCACTCAAGCCTTCCCAATCTTCTA
>JBAYRN010000058.1:0-32619 GCA_041676625.1 Vulcanimicrobiota bacterium | reverse complement strand
TCTGGAGTTGGGTCAGTGGCTCTACTTTAATATCGGGTGGGACGGCGAGGAGGACGACTCCTTTACCATTCGGGCTCACCGGGGAGAGTGGTCTATTTTTGGGAAGGTATAGTTTTCCGAGGTGACATCATCGCTGAGCAATGTTGGCTCCAGCAACGCTCACGCAGCAGGCGATATAAAGTCGGATGGTGTTTCCATCCCCTCAACAGCGGGGCGGTGTCTCCAGCCTGATTTTTTTATCCCGAAGGATTGGAACTAGGGTTGTTTCCATCCCCTCAACAGCGGGGCGGTGTCTCCAGCATTGACGGGCCTGATTTCTTGCAGTCCTGGGTCGACGTTTCCATCCCCTCAACAGCGGGGCGGTGTCTCCAGCACCCCCCGGAAGTCCAAACCGATCCTTGCCCCGGAGGAGTTTCCATCCCCTCAACAGCGGGGCGGTGTCTCCAGCATGGTGAGGTCATAGCTAAGGAGTCCGCAGCGCGTGTTTCCATCCCCTCAACAGCGGGGCGGTGTCTCCAGCTTATCCTATCCCTACGGGCAGAAGTCCGGGCACTGCGGTTTCCATCCCCTCAACAGCGGGGCGGTGTCTCCAGCCGACCATAACAGGTGGAAACCACTCGATCATGAGCGGAGGGTTTCCATCCCCTCAACAGCGGGGCGGTGTCTCCAGCTGAGTAGCATTCTACTTTGAATGTGAAGGCTACTTGTTTCCATCCCCTCAACAGCGGGGCGGTGTCTCCAGCGGACTAAGGAAGTTGCACAATACAATTACATGGGAAGGTTTCCATCCCCTCAACAGCGGGGCGGTGTCTCCAGCATCATTTGCGGATTGCTGCTGTGAACCTTCGAGAATTTGTTTCCATCCCCTCAACAGCGGGGCGGTGTCTCCAGCGTTTAACTAGGCCTTACTGAAGAGGACAGGTGGCACGTTTCCATCCCCTCAACAGCGGGGCGGTGTCTCCAGCTACTTGGGCTCTTGACCAAGGAGAAGAAATGAAAGACCTGTTTCCATCCCCTCAACAGCGGGGCGGTGTCTCCAGCCAACAGGTAACACCTACAACAATAAAGAGGATCTAAAAGTTTCCATCCCCTCAACAGCGGGGCGGTGTCTCCAGCCGGGCTTCCCGTCGTCATTGTTCGCGGAACCGATCGGTTTCCATCCCCTCAACAGCGGGGCGGTGTCTCCAGCGGCACGTGCCTGGTGGGTGGATTTGGAACTCGAGGAGTTTCCATCCCCTCAACAGCGGGGCGGTGTCTCCAGCTGACCCGAGGGACCTAAAAGCGCTGCGAAGCCCTTAGAAGTTTCCATCCCCTCAACAGCGGGGCGGTGTCTCCAGCCCGCATCTTTCGCCCCTGAAATAATGGCTTGTTACCAGGTTTCCATCCCCTCAACAGCGGGGCGGTGTCTCCAGCAAGCGTACCTGAGAGACTGGATCGAATCCCCCAAAAAAGTTTCCATCCCCTCAACAGCGGGGCGGTGTCTCCAGCCAAGACCTATGATGAATTCGTTATATCTAAGGTGATATGTTTCCATCCCCTCAACAGCGGGGCGGTGTCTCCAGCCCCTGGAAGCCTCCGGTGAGGATATCCTGGCTAAGTATGTTTCCATCCCCTCAACAGCGGGGCGGTGTCTCCAGCAGGGCGCGTGACTGGTGGATCCGGTTAGAACTCGAGGTTTCCATCCCCTCAACAGCGGGGCGGTGTCTCCAGCATTCGTGGACCATGATCCCTGCGCAAACAATGTATCTGTTTCCATCCCCTCAACAGCGGGGCGGTGTCTCCAGCGTACGCAGTAAAATTCGCCTTGGGAGAGGCGGACATGGTTTCCATCCCCTCAACAGCGGGGCGGTGTCTCCAGCTGCGATCATTTTTGGTTATCAATTCTTCTGGATGTAAAGTTTCCATCCCCTCAACAGCGGGGCGGTGTCTCCAGCACACAATCATCCCTCTGGGAATGCGGAACCTTCGCCAGTTTCCATCCCCTCAACAGCGGGGCGGTGTCTCCAGCGGGTGTTTCCCTTCAGGTTTTCTTACCTGCAGGGAAGTTTCCATCCCCTCAACAGCGGGGCGGTGTCTCCAGCCGAGCTGGAAAGTCAAGACCCAAGTTGGCTGGACGAACAGTTTCCATCCCCTCAACAGCGGGGCGGTGTCTCCAGCAGCCTGTCTACAAGGAGCAAGGCGCTTCGGCTTTGTTTCCATCCCCTCAACAGCGGGGCGGTGTCTCCAGCGTGAAAAGGTGGGGGATCCTGGTCCGTTTGGTGTCATGTTTCCATCCCCTCAACAGCGGGGCGGTGTCTCCAGCCTAGCGGACCCCCAACAGGTTGCCAACATGATGAAGCGGTTTCCATCCCCTCAACAGCGGGGCGGTGTCTCCAGCCTGTTTGGTTAACAAACTGCTAATGAGCTGTTCACGTTTCCATCCCCTCAACAGCGGGGCGGTGTCTCCAGCAAGATGTGCTGGAGAAGACCCAGATCGCCTAACCTTAGTTTCCATCCCCTCAACAGCGGGGCGGTGTCTCCAGCAAGCCTATGACGGGTATCTCATGGAGAAACGTGCCGAGTTTCCATCCCCTCAACAGCGGGGCGGTGTCTCCAGCGTGCGTATACTCGCGGTTTGACAATTTCGACCACGTTTCCATCCCCTCAACAGCGGGGCGGTGTCTCCAGCTTCAATGAAGCATGCGCACAAATCGAGATCCTGAACCTGTTTCCATCCCCTCAACAGCGGGGCGGTGTCTCCAGCTCGCTACTCTCAAGGGACCTAAAATCCAAGAATTCTTTGTTTCCATCCCCTCAACAGCGGGGCGGTGTCTCCAGCCAATTTCGACCACGCATTGTTCTGGGGCGCTTATCAGTTTCCATCCCCTCAACAGCGGGGCGGTGTCTCCAGCGTATATGCCTTCCCGTTACTCCTGGGGGTCCTGGATAAGTTTCCATCCCCTCAACAGCGGGGCGGTGTCTCCAGCGAGTCTAGCGGGGTTCACAGGGAGGGACGAAAAAAGTTTCCATCCCCTCAACAGCGGGGCGGTGTCTCCAGCCCGGCTTAAGGCCGGGAGCCACTAGCGGGACCGGAAAGTTTCCATCCCCTCAACAGCGGGGCGGTGTCTCCAGCAGGGTGAGAGAATAGTTCTCTCCAAAACCCCTTCAAGTTTCCATCCCCTCAACAGCGGGGCGGTGTCTCCAGCCGAACTAGAACGAGTAGTAGGAGTGATTGCTGCACTGTTTCCATCCCCTCAACAGCGGGGCGGTGTCTCCAGCAAACAAGGCAGAAGCCGAGGCGGACTTCCTCGGGGGCTAGTTTCCATCCCCTCAACAGCGGGGCGGTGTCTCCAGCAAGGGCATTCGGGTTCAGTTCGGCTCTTCCATGTTCTGTTTCCATCCCCTCAACAGCGGGGCGGTGTCTCCAGCAAGCCTCTTTTTTTCGTTCGTTCTTTGAAAACTGAATACGTTTCCATCCCCTCAACAGCGGGGCGGTGTCTCCAGCTCCCTCTCTCACGAGGCTCGATATATCGGGCTTCGTGAACGGGATTTCGGTGATCGGATACCCCTCTCCCCCCAAGGGTTCGAGAAGGTTGTCACAAATAGGCTTCAAACGGCTTGGTTATCGGATCGGCGATCTCTGTTCCGCGATATCGTGAAGAACTCCTGGTGGTTGCTCGTTTTGCAGAGAAACCTGGAAATTTTCTCAATGTCGCTGAGAGATCGCCGATTGAACTGTATTCAAAGGTCAAAGAGCCGCACCTCACTAGTTCGTTCTCTAAAATTACCACTCCTCCGAGAATTCGTTCCCCGGCGAGATATCGACGGCCCGCAAACTCTGCTTATTTTTGCGTTTGTCAAAGTGATGAATAACCTTGTATGAAACCGGGGCACGGTTCTGCTGCGACTCCGGGGGCAGGTCTTTGGTGAGTACGAAGATCTGTTCGCTGCCGTCATCGGGTTCGATGAAAGCAAAGGGTCGGGCTGAGTCCCAACCTACAACTCTCCCTTTTCCATTCCCGGTGGGCTTAGCGGGACCGGCCTCCGGTTTCTTGCTGGGTGCTGAACCGGGGTTCCAGTATTGCCGGCAACTTTTTAGGAGTTCGCGGGACGAATTTTTCGATAGGCCGGCAGCCTCGAAACCTTTCAGGACCTGCTGCTCCAAGTGCTTGTGGTGGGGGCGTAGGGGCCAGTTTTGCTCCTCTCTGATCCGAATGGCCAGCGACAGGTGCCAGTAGGCCGAATCGGGTTTGTTTAGAGCAAGCGATGTCTTGGCCAGGAGTTCCCACAGATTGACCTTGGCGGTGGGCTGTCCCGGCGCTTTGGCCGCGGCCACGGCAAGCTCCCAAGCCTTTTCTACCCGTTCTAGCAGAAAGCTGTAGTTGGCCAGATCGGCCAGGGCGTACCAGGGAGTATCCGGACCCAGCCCTTCCAGTAGCTGGACTGCTTCCTCCAACCGGCCCAGACCGGCCAGTGTTTGTGCTTTCCAACGCAGAAAATGCTCGTTGGTAGCATACAGGGCCAGAGCCTCGGACGCCACACTTTCGGCCTGGTGCCAATCCTCCAGCTTGACCAGAGATTTGACCTTGCCATAGTACCAGCGTTCCTGTTCAGAGGGGATCGTGCCCTGCTTTCCTTTCCTCGACACCGTGCTAAGGGTAGAGGGATCCAGCAGGTCGCACCAGCAACTCACTTGGTTCCATTGGCCTTTGGTTTTGGCAACTCCCATCACAGCAAAGACCGCAAGCTTAAGGGCAAGCCCCTCGGCCCCGGCACCTAGCATGTCTTTGGCATGAGCGATCACGTCTGCCGAGCGGCTCTCTTCCTTCGCTTTGGTGAGCCGCGCGTCATAGATGCACCAGACCAATTCGTCTCGCACCTCCTGGTCTTCCGGGAATTGGGTCGAGAGATCTCGCAACAAGGTGAGAGCCGCTTCGGCCAGTCCGGTCTTTCTCAAGCAGTTGGCGTAGCGCCACCCTGCATCGGGCTTTTTTTCTTCTTCCCAACAGGCACGAAAGTACTTAGCTGCCCGCCCGTATACGCCGGTGAGTCGAAAGGCCTCGGCTTGTTTCCACTCCACGGGGTTGACTACACGATGTACGTCTTGTTCCTGGGGTCCTGAGTCACAGTACCGCATCCGGTTACCTCCACTGAATCATGACAGCCCCGACAGATCCGGTAATACCGAATGCTGTCGGTCTCTCTGTCGATTTGTTTATCCAACTTTTCCTTTAACTGGTAATACTGCTTCTCAGTGATCACACACTCGAAGACACTCTTTTGGACTCGCTCCCCGAAGTTCACGAGGGCCTTGGCGATCCGATTCCTTCGGCTGTTTTTCACCACATCGTAGGAGATTATGTAGAAGTTGCGGCGGCTCATCGGACGGTAAACGACTCGTATTCTTCTTCGCCCTTGATATGGCGAGCCAACAGACGGGCCTGTTCCAGGATGATCTGCTTAAAGGACAGGCGGGTGCCAAATCTGGGATATTCGAGCTTGCGCTCCAACTCGTCGTTGTAGACGGCAAGCCATTTTCGGATACTCAGCCTGCCCATCAAGACCGGGTAGTCCGCTTTCTCTAGCTCGCGGTCGTCGTCAACCTCGAATTCCGTCTTCTTTGAAACTTCCTGGTAAGTGAAGTCGGAAGCGTCCAACTGCTTGCGGTGAATCATCCTGACCGCCAGCGCATCCACCAACAGAGGGCGGAATTCTTCCATGAGATCCAGACCGATGGATGGCTTACCGTTGGCCGAAGCGTGGAGGAAACCCAGATACGGTTCTAGTCCCACGGTCTGAGCGGCGGCCATGACCGAATTCAAAAGCATGGTGTAACCGAAGCTGATAACGGCATTGAAAGGATCTCTTGGGGGGCGACGACTTCTACGGAGAAACTGAAACCGAGGTTCCTGGATGACCTTGGATAAGCAGGGGAAGTAGGTAGCGCCGGCTTCACCCTCGTAGCCTCTGAGCTGGTCCAGGTTGCTCGCATTGTCGAGCTTGTCGATGATACCGCGCATTCTGGCCAGGCCTCGGGCAACATCCGGATTCTGGATTTTTCTTTGATGCCGCTGGAGAAGCACTCGACAATTTCGAAGCTTGCCTCGCACAAAGTGACGACTGGTGGTCAATACGAAATCCGGGTCGTCGCAGCGACGGAAATGTTGTCGCCGGAGTTCGATATTCGATCCGGAATAAGAGGTCAGCCGCCCCCTGAACCGTCCGGAGCGGGTCAGAAAGACCGTGTCTACGTTCTGATCGAGGAGATAGTTTCGCAAAGTGGCAGACAGTGTCACATTGCCAAAAAGTATGATCTGGTCCAGAGCGTAGATGGGTATGGATTGGAGTTTCTGGTCCTCTTTCATAACCTCCACGCGTTCCTGCCCTTTGACCAGGCGAGCACCTTGTTCCGTAACATAGAGAATGGCCATCAGACGATAAGTTCGAAGGTCGTTCGGCCGTCTTCGTGGGTAAGCCGGCGCAGGCGCCCCATACTGGTATCAAGCTCTTCCTGCCCGGCCGTGTTAAACCAGACGTGCAGTCTCTCGGTGTGACGTTCTAGCAACTGTTGCAGTCGAAAAAGCTCCTTCTTGGTTCGCATGAAATCTTGGAGCAACGCCTGAAACTGCAGGTGATCGAGGGGCACGTCGCTGCTCCGATTTTGGAGATGCAGGGTGGGGGTTGGATAGAGTCCGGCAGAAGTGGCAAAGACGCAATCGCAAGGAAGGCTCGATGTGAGTTCGGGAATGCGGGAACGAATCTTGGCGCAGCTCATGGGGTTTCCCCTCAGGGGTTTCTTGAGATAGAGCGAGCTATCCGACTCCATGCAACGGCTCAGTAATGTGTTAACGGCCAGAGGGCCGGTGGCCAGGTGGCCCAGGGTATGAATCAGGACCCGGGCTTCATCGTGAGACATCTGGGCGGTTTCCCGCACTTGCTCGACCAGAGCTCTGAGCGTCACACAACGACCGAGAATGAGTTGAAGTTCTTGATCCCCATCGATCTGGTAGTCAGGTTCCCAAACGATTCCCAGGGAAGCGTCTGCCGTCTCCGATTTCACCGGGGAAGAGGTCTCCTCAGCTTCTGCCTGGGACTCCGATTCCAGTTCTGCCTGAAAGGCCTTGGACAGCAATTCTTTTTCCACTTTCGGAGCTGTCTGCAGAAAATCGCGATGAGCCTCAAAATTGGGTTCCGGTTCGTCGAACCAGACTCGGTTGCCGGTCTTTCGGTGAATACCCAGGGGCAGCTTGATCAGGTTTCCCAACCCTTTGGCGGGTACACTTGCTTGCTTGGGGAAGACCTCGACCTTGACCATGGGAGGCCAGGCCAGGGGCGCCAGCAGTTGCTTGAGATAGCTTCGAGCCATCCGCCCCGGCACTGGTTCTGCGAAGAAAAGCCAGAGGTGGCAACCCTTGAAGCCGCTATCGGCCAGGTGGAGTGGAATACCGTCCAGAGCAGCTTTCTCTTGAACCGACCTGGCGAATCGAAGGAGCGCTTCCTTGGCTTCGTTCCATCCGGTGCTTCCTGGATGACAACGATTGGTGACCACGTGAGCCAGGTCAAAATCTAGTGCCGCGAAATGAACGGTATTATCCATCCGCAGCGGATAGACCCCGACCGTATGATTTCCGTGCAGGTGGTTTCGGAGAACCTGCAGTGAGAGTGGCTCCCGAATCGGGCTGTAGCCGGTGCACCCCTTTTCATCGACCCACTGCCGAGCGTACACCCCTTCCCGTCCGCGAAAAAGTTCTTGAATGAGAATGAGGAAGGTGTCGTCGAAACGGATGTCCTCTTCTTTCTTGTCCTCTTCTCGTTTTAGCGGTCCCTGAAAACGGGTGTCCTGGGTGAGGAGGAAGGCGCGGTTGCGGCTGTCGGCCGCGTCCTCGTATCTTCTAAGGACTTTCTCAAGCGAGATCCTTTGAGACCAGAAGTTCACCGATCGAGGGTCCTGGGCGGTCAGGCGTTGAGCAAACTTGTAAGCACGTTCCGGATCTCCGGCATCTAAATACCCCTCCAGCAAGCGCTCCATAGCCTCGATATCCTGGTGGGAGTCCCGCAAAACGAGACTCCATTCCCGCAGAGCCAGGGCGGGCTCTCCAAGCTCTTCGGCCCATTTTGCGGCCTCTCGATGAAGATCCGGGTCCGTTATCTGAGCGGTTTTTAACTCGGCTAACGCGGCTCGTGCCTCATCAGGATCGAGGGTCTTTTCTCGAATTTCTCTTAGGGTTGATAAATCGCATGACATCATCCGGTACCTCTTCGAGATAGCGTCTCACAGACCTATGACAGAATCTGTCACTGCGATCAGGGTATTTTTATTTTTTTAGGGTCTCCAGCAGTAAGCACCGGTCGAGAGAGATATTGCGCATCTCACAAGACGTTTCCGAAAGCAGAGCACAAGCATAGCAGGCCGCGCCATTGCTGCGCTGGGAACTGATTTTTTGATCGCTACAAAGGGGGTCGTTGGAACAGGAGTCCAGTTGCTCCAGGGCGGTTCGTAAGACTCTTGCAAATCTGGGTACCAGTGCGATCAGGCCACCCAGTGTCCCATCACCACCTGGCTGCACGGCATAGAGTAGGAGCCCTCCGACGTTGCCGTCGAGATAAAGTCGCTCGCGCACCGAGGCGGCTGAGTAGCCCGAATCGATCGACAAGGCCCGGATCAAGCGGTGGCTCAAGGTATGCCACCATACCATCAGGGGGTGGTGGGCAGGCTCGCCCGATTCAGAGTGTTTGGTGGTCCAGGCGCGCCAGGAAGCTCCCTCCTCCGAAGGGGGGTGGAGGAGTTCCAAAAAGAGGCCCTCTCCAAACTGTTCCACGCCGGGAAACCACAGGTCATGTCCTCGGTGGTAGCCCTTTTCGACGGGCTTACCGCTGAGTCGGGTGTAGCCTATCTGGGCGGCCACCAAGCGCAGTCGAGTGACCGGAGTCACTCGGAACTCCAAGGAGCCGAAGGGGAAGCTTCGGATTCCATCGGTGTCGAGTTCGAAGTTCGGGCTACTCGGAAGAGTTGAACGGGAAGCCGCCATAAGCGCTCGCAATTCCATCGCCCGAGCCTCCTCGAGGGTCATCTTTTCCTCTTCACCCACCACCTGCTCGGCCACCAATTGGCGCTGTTTGATCGGAGTACGCAAAATCAAGTTTTGGACTTCCGGAGAAACCCTGCGCCCACTTACCACTCGCACCCAATCCTCTTCGCTCAACTGCTCATTGCCACCCAGCATCATTTCTAAGATCGGAAGGATATCGGAGGACCGAAAGGCCTCGTGCAGTTCCGAGTCAGTTTGCGGCAAAGTGAGAGAAGTACGAACCTCGGGCAAGAAAAGATCCGAGGCTCCTCTTTGAGATATCCTGGCCTTCTGCGAACACTCGGTGCCTCTCAGTTTTTCCTCCGGATAGCAACCGGTGCAGTGATGCTCCCGGTGGTAGAGGTCCGAGAGCCGCACCGAGCTGCCGCAATCCGGGCATCGCAGCGTGACCCCGCGCAACGGCCCGCCGCTACCACTCCAATAAATTGTGGTAGGGCGACAGCCGGAACTATTCGGATGGACCAGCCGTACCCAGGGTACGTCATCAAGATGCCCATCTGGGCAGGCCAGGACAAAATTGACCGCCTGAAGACAGGCTTGCTCCCAGGCTTTCCATTTTTCCCTGCGGGGGCACTTGGGACAGGCTTTCTCCTGGTCGATATCCCGTCGATACAAGAGACCGTGCTCGGGGCAAAGCGACCAGCGTGGAAAGGCCATCGTTTCGTAGATCGACTTTGAATCTTCTAGCTCATAGTCGGCGTTGCTGGGGAGCCGAAAGATGCGCCCGTGGCCTGGTAAGAGCTGAGAAAGGGCGGGTTCGGTGATCTCGAAATCCTGAGGGGGGTCGCGGTCAAAAAGTCCGGAGTGTTCGATGCTGTAAATGAGCCGCGGACCCCGCAAAGTTTCCAGGATCGCTCCGGGTCCGTAGGTGGTCATAAACTGGGTGGGGCGTATCGGTTGGGCGCGTTCGCTCATATCTTAAATCCTGTAGTCGGTTCCACGTTGCGTAAGCTCTGGGGAGCGTTGCTGAAGACGACAGGTAGTTTAGCCGTCTCGTGCTGAGGGCTCCCCAGTACAACGGGAGATTCCGGGAGTTTCGCGAGGGTGTACTCTTCCAGAAGAAGGTCCGAATGGTTTTCAGAGGCGGTGCACCAGGTGTGCAGCGCCTTATCCACCTCGGCGAGGAGGCTCTCTCGGTCCGGACGGCGGTTTTCTGGTTGAACCTGAGCGCGTTGCTCAAAAATCTCCTTCAGAGCCGTGACTTCTTCGGAATTTAGGGCCTGGGCCATGTGCCTTGCGCCAGCCTCTCGCTCTCGCCAGGCCGCGTGGACTCCCGGGGACTGCCGCAGGAGAGCCACGCAGAGGGGACCCAAGGCCCGCTCTCTGGCCCGGGGGGCGAAGGGGTAGACGGTCACCGGCTCCACTCCCCGATAGAGTTGCCGATGGTAGCCGGTGAAAAACTCATAGTGGTCGAGTGAGCGTGGGTTGGTAGCGGGCAACAGCGTGACGATCAAGCCAGGAGACTCCCGCCCCACCCGACCGGTCGCTTGAATGTAGGCCGAGGTGGTCTTCGGTTGGCCGTGGACCAGCATCAGGCTCAGACGGCTTACGTCGACTCCGGTGCCGAACATAGAAGTGGACAGCACTCCGTCGACCGCATGGGGGTAGGGCCGAGAAAGCTGGTTGAGCAGGCCGGGCAGGCGGCTTGAAGAGATACGGCTCGAAAGCTCCAGGGGAGCCGGTGAGATCTCACGCTTTTGCTTCCCGGCTAGATGGGCCAATCGAAGAGGAAGGCCCTGCCGCCAGAGACTCCCTGCCGCAGCCAGGTTGCGGATGGTGGTAAAGTAGCCCACCGGAGACCAATAGGGGTCTAACTCCTGGGGCGTTGCTCCCTGAAGCCTTAACTCTTCAGCCGCCTGGAGCATAATCGCCCATACCCTGACCTGGGGGGTCACTGCCCCCCGTCCGGGAGCTGAATAACCCAGGTAGAGCCGACCAGGTCCTTGCTTCTGTAGAACGCGGGTCGGCTGCATCAGAGCGAAAAAAGAATCGTTGGCGTCTAAACTGGGTGGAGGGAACTGCCGAAGCTCTCGAGCGAAGAGCGCCTTCACCTGGTCGGCTGCCTCTCGCACGGTCGCCGTGGAAGCCACGTATTTGAGGGGGTGCTCTCTCTCGGAGAGCTGGCTCACCGCAGACTCATACAGCCCCACCATCGATCCCAAGGGGCCGTCGATCAGGTGGAGTTCATCCTGGATGATAAGGTCCGGAGGGGGGAGGGGAGAGACCTCGATCCGTAGCTTTTCGCGAGGCGGATGCCCCGACTTACTGGTTCGATGGCGCCGCGACAAACAGTTCTGCCGATAGTACCCCTCGTGGGCGTGGTAATACTCAACATTGCCGAAGAGTCCCGCAGCTCTTGATTCAAAGGCCAGGCGGGCAAACTTATCGACCGTTGAAACCAGCAAAGACGGGGGCCAGGCGTAGAGCTGTTCGTCTACGGTCAAGGCCGGGATGGGGCACTGTCGGGCCACCGTTCGGTCATCTTCTGAGGCCACGGCTAGAGGCACGGGTTGAAAGCCGTCGAGCTGCCCCTCTACGGTCATGGGAAGGACCTCCTGCCACCGGTTGCGAGAAGTGGGGCACTGGGGATTGGGACAGAAAAGTTCGATACGTTGGGGTCTTGGCTTGCCTTTTCCTGAAGTCGTGACAGTTTCGATGTAGTAGCCCGGGCGACTGGCCCGTACGCACAACTCGGCGCAGTTCTCTCCGAAGAGCCGCCGTTTCTCTCCCCACCAGGAGTCTATGTCAAGCTCCCTGTCATCACTCTTTAATACGAAGCGAAGACTCGATACCTCCGAGGTAAGTTGGGTGACTTCACTCTCCAGAACGGACACAAATCTGGTGGAAAGTTCTTCAGACGAGGGAGAGCGTTCCACACCTTTGACTCGCAGGTGCAGGGTGACGGCTTGCTCACTCTCGTTTTCGTTATCATCGGGAAAGGATAGACGGGCCTGGCAGGCCGGACATTCCGTGACCTGCGCGGGATCGCTCTGTCCACGCCGGGAGGCTTGGAGAAGATTAAACCCCCCGGGAATACCCCGGAAATCCACACCCTCCAGTTGGTTGGGGGTCACCGAACTGCCCAGCCACAGTCCGGCAGAAAAGCGATGTCGACCCCAGAGCCAATCGCCGCTCTCCACGGCCTGGACGGGTCTCCATCCGGTCACTTCGCCGCACTGGTGAACCCTCAGCATCTCGCAGGCGGTAATCAGCTTAAGAGCCCGTCGAAATTGCTGGATACTGAGCAAGCGCAGAGTATATCGGCTCAAGACTCCAACCCCGTCGTAACCAGGATGTCGAAGTCTGCGAAGCCCGAGGGTAAAAGCTGTGAGGGCGAGATAGGCTTCGGTCTTTCCGCCTCCGGTTGGAAACCAGAGCAAGTCACAAATCGTCCGGTCGGTCGAGGTCGGGTCGGATAAGCCACGCAGACAAAGAAGAAAGAAGCCGAGCTGAAAGGGGCGCCAGTGCAGTTCTCTTGAGTTGCTCCAACTCGCTTGTTCGGCAACTGCGCGATTGGCAAAACAGAAGGCAAGATAGGTTTCTCGGTCTGCACCCAGGAGTTCGATGCCGTCACGAATACGAGCCAGAACCTCCCGAGCTGAAACCAACTGTCCCTCAGCCAGTTCCCGGTAGCTCTCGGGAAGACTCGTACTCTCTTTGTGTTGCTCCTCCAGCCATCGTTCATAAGCCAGAACCAGTGGCTTCAAGACCCCGGGGAGGGCCTCTTGTTCGGAGTCTGATAGCTTCATCGCAGAAAGTTCCGGGGCTGTTCCTAGAGTCTCTCTCCAATCGGCAACTGGAGTAGGAACGGTCAACATCGGAAGGAGTTCTGTCCGTAGATCGCAGTGGCTGAACTTCTGCAAGTGAGGTTGTCGATCGATCCAACCAAACGGCGACTCAGGCTCTTGCTCGGGATCGATCTCCCGCCACACGGCAGCACACATATGGCCGCGGGCCATCACCGGGCTGTTTCGATAGAGCAGCTGCATGCGTTTCTCCTCTCGATCCAGTTTGTCGATATCCCAGTCGACAAGGCCCTGAAGCTTGGCGCCGTCACCCAGGCAGATCCGCAACTGGGGCTGGTACAGGAGGCGGGAGGGTCGCTCTTTTGTTTGCCCGGCCCAATTCCCAAGGTTAAGAAGATAGACGGACACACGGAAGACCCCACTCTTTTCCTCTCGCGCGCGGACCGAGACCCGCATCCCCGAATCACCCTCCTCGAAGTTTTCGTTCCATTGCTTCATGGGAAGTGGAGGAAGCGACCAGACCTGGGAGTGGCGCTGCCAGCCGCCCTCGCTCTTGCTGTAGCGTCCAGCGGAGGCACAGATCTCCAAGCAAGCCCGGGAGTCTGCCTGCACAAAAAAGGTCAGACCGATGCTGCAGGGGAGGCTCCGGGGGTCCATCGCCGGAGCAAATGCGGCCACCGAGAAGAGGGGGTCTATCTCATCTTCCTCATCTTCGGCCAATCCATCCGAAACCTCCGGCGGTGGTGGCTCCAGTTCTTCAATTTCATCCCTGACTTCCGTGGATGGATCGGCCACGTCCAGCACCCCGGTGGTGTACTCCTCTCGGGGGTCGGTGGTGAGAGGAAGCTGTTCGTCTGGACCCTTTTTGGGTCCCAGAAGCTCCTCTCTCAAACGTTGGAGAAGATAGACCCGAGGCGGCGTTTCAAGCATCTGAGCGGGTTCGTGCAGAGCCCGTTATCACCCTGTTTGCCGACCCTCTAGGAGACAAGCCTGCGATCGTCAAACCTGCTCTTCTATGACACCTGAAATCCTATGCGCAAACTTTCCCACCATGACCGACGAGGACTACCTGGCGGTGGTCAATCACTGGTTGGCGATCGATGAATTCAAGGCTGCTGAGCAGTATTACGAGAAAGAGGTTCTGCCTCGAAGTGTTTATCGAATGCGTCAGCAGGCGCCCGAAGAACAGGCAGATTTACTCCTGGTGCCGGTGGGTACGCAGCCGTATGCGCCTTTACTCAGCTGCCTGGGAAACCCGGCGAAGAAGACCGTGCTCTTCATGACCGAAGATTCGAGGCCGTGTGCAAGGCAGGTGGAAGAGTTGCTTTCTGCGGAACGAACCTTTCAGTCAATCCTGGTCAGTGAGGTCGATTCCGGCGACATGGTCCGCAAGGTGATGGCAGCGTTCGATGCCCTCGGTCAACCCTCGGATGTTATCTGCGATATCACCGGGGGAACGAAGATCATGACAGCCTCCCTGGCCGGGATCGCTGCCGTAAATGGCTGGAGACAGGTCTACGTGGGCTCCACTTTTATTCGCAGCAAGGGCTCTCACAGCGAGCGCATCATCTCGGTGGCCAGTGTGTTTGACCACCTCGGCGGCTGGCACACGGTGCAAGCTTGGAAACTGGCTTCGGTGGGAGTGTTCGGGGAGGCGGCCAGATGTCTACAAGCTGCGGCCGAGAAATCGCTTGGTAGCCGACTGCTAAGGCAAGACATTCGGCGCTTCTTACTGGCCGAGGCCTATCGACAAGCCGAACTTCCAAGGGTGTTGAAGGGCCTTCGAGCGGTGACCAAAGCGCACGGGATAAGCTTGCCCGCGAAGACCTGGGAGGTAATCAAAGAAGGAGATCCCCGGGGCCTCTATTTTTGGGTCGCTAGTACACTCGCTACAGAAGGCAACCGGCTTGCCGCTTGCAGCGTCCTGGCTCAACTCGACCTCCGCCTTGCCCCCTTAGAACTGAAGGCGGGCTTACAGAATCTCAAGAAAGAAAACCGGCAACAATGGTCGCTGGACGCCTGGAAACCGGTCGACACCTTCCTTGGCGCTTCTTACAGCAGAGAGATAGCGCGACGTGTCTAAAGCGAGCGTCGTCTATAATCGCGACTATCAAGTTGGGCACAATTACGATGGCTTGAGGCGCGCGCTTGAGACCGATTATGAATCTTTAGGAAAGCACGAGTTGGTGGTGGCCGACTATCACCCGATCTCAGCCGACGGAGCTCTCTTTCGTCTGCACCTCAAAGAGAACTGCCTGAGCAAGCTCAAGCCGCCCATCACCGACGGCTGGATCTTGGAACCAGCGCCCGGGAGTGCACGAGCCCGGGTGCTCTCGGTCGACGAGGACGAAGACCGAATCTACGTGCGATGCAATCCAGGCGGTTCGACCCCCACCTTCGCTCGAAAGATTCGAGTGACCGAGCCGGACTATCGGAAGCACCTGCGGGAGTGGCTGTCCGGCTGTGGGGGTAGACCTCTTCCTCGCCTACTCGAAAAGCTGCAACAGATGCCTGTGAAGGTGCTAGAGCATTCCCAGATCGGCTTGCCCGAGCAATCGTTGGATTCTTTGCGAGATGCACAAGTAGTGGCCTTGGCAAAGACTTCCAGTGGACTGACCTACCTGTGGGGCCCTCCGGGCACCGGGAAGACCTATACTTTGGCTCGGACGGTGGCAAGCCTGGTTGCTCGCGAGTACAAGGTTCTGGTTGTTGCTCCTACCAACGTGGCCGTCGACAACATACTCCTGGCGATCCATCGAAGCTACCTTGCTATGGGTAGCGAACTACCCGGAGGCTTTCTTTTGCGAGCCGGCTATCCGGACTTGGAAGAACTCCAGAACTATCCGGTCCTTTTGGCCTGGCAAGAAACTCTCAAATACCATCAGCAGTCGGTCATGTTACTGGAGCGGCAGGTAAAGGCGCTGCAGAAGAAGATCGCCACTGCGTCGGGGGTAGAGCGGGAGTCATTTCTCACTGAGCAGGCCGAACTCAAGGGGCAGCGAGATGATGCCAAAGCCGAATGGGGACAGGCATTGTGGAAGCTAGCTCAAGACGCTCGAGTCCTGACCACCACGGTTTATAGTGCCCTGCAGCAAAGAGAGATTTTGGCCTTTCTGTCGGCGCCGAAGGTCGCTTTAGTGGTGGACGAGGCCGGAATGGTAGCCCGTTTTTCCACCTTGCCGTTGCTTGAGATCCTGGGGGGAGGGGAGGGGTTACAAGAAGGTACACTGATCGAAGTGCCTGAGCAGGTCTCCGTGATCTATGGAGGAGACCCGAAGCAACTGAGCCCCATCCACCGCCAGAAGAATCCGAGCGATGTGAATCTCCGTTACTGGCTGGGGGAAAGTCTCATGGAAGAGCTCTTGCGTCCCACTCCCCAGAGCGACTCACGAACCCTGCTCGACGAACAGTCTCGCATGGACTCCAGCATCTGCCGAAGAATCTCTCGGACGTATTACGAGGACAAATTAAAAACCCTGGCCGATCCCCATCGACCCCAGCCGCCATTGGTGAAGGGCTGGCCCGAGGATGGCCTCGTACTCGTAGATCCACGCAAGCTACCGCTGCCCGAAGAGTGCCCGGGGGAGGCCTTCCTGGAGCGGAGTTCCACCTTCAACGAATGGCGGATATGGTATGCTCTTGGGCTGATCAGAGAGGTTCTGCGCACCGACGAGCAACGGAGCGTCCTCTGGCTCACCCCCTTTCGGGCCCAAGCCGGGCTGGCCCGAAGCCTGCGCGACACCTACTTCTCCACCAACAACGTCCGAGTCGGCACCGTCCACGCAAGTCAGGGCACCGAAGCCGACTTCGTCCTCTTCGACCCCGTCAACATCAAACACCTCTGGCTCAGAGGCAGCATGGGCAGCGAACTCGACATAGAAAGAATGCTCAACGTAGCCATCTCCCGTGCCCGGGGCCAAGCCATCGTCTTCGGCACCCCCCAGGAACTGGCCAAGAACGATATCTTTAGGCGGTTGTTGCATGATGCGACTGTTTGGGTGCCGGGTTAAGATTACCTCGACTTGTGGGGTGACTTGTGGGGCAACTTGGGGGGTGACTTGTGGGGTAACTTGTCTATGACTTGTCCTCTTACTTTTACTGTGACCTCATAAGTGCTTGCCCAGCCTATCCAGAACCAACACCTCGTCTTCGAAATGCCCAAAGATGCGACGAGCATCCAGATCGGACCAAGCATCGCATTCGTGGGTGGATCCTTTTACCGGTTTGCCCCGAAGTTTCTTAAAGTCTAGAGACTTGGGGCAATTCTGCTGATCGCTGTCCAAATAGCACGCCAGATCATCAAGCCGGTGATTCAGAATTGATAGTCGCTCAGGGGGAAGATCACGAGTGTCGCGCTGAAAAGCATCAGTTACTCGAATCCTGTTGCTGAGAACGGCAAGAAGTTCAGCTTCGTAGAAAGACCCTTTGGCCTCCGACCAAATTAATTCGCCCCAGGCTGATAAACCAACGTGATCTTCGATAGACAAGAGCAACGTCTCGGGGATAGTGTCCTCCTCGCCCTTGGGAATCTCACCAAAACAGGCCAGCCTTCGAAAAACCTGGAGGTTTGCTTCTATCGTGGGCCTTGCGGAAAGTGTCAGAGGCAAACGTGGAATCGTAAGCAGTTCAGCGCCTGATTCGAATAGATAGATCACACGGTCAGCGTAGAACATTCCGACCGTTTGCAAAAAGCCATTGATGCTCTTGAAACCACCGGTTAGGTTGAAGACAACTTCATACCCCTGGTTGCTGTAGCCCGGCAAAGTTTCATGGGCCCATTTCGCTAGCTCTGACATAGCTTGCTGAAAGTTATCGTGACTTCGGGTAGATAGTCTCTCGAAAGTCAGGGTACTTGCCTCAAGCCCCTTTTCTCGCAACCAATCCCTCAATAAAATAGCGGCCTGGCCGCCCTGATAGGTATCCGTGTGCAACAAAATGTGCTGGTCGCGACGACTGCTTTGGAAGTCAGCGCCGTAGAAAGTCAAGAGACTATTCAGTTCTGCACTCAGCCGTTTGACCTGATCAGTATTAGATTCTTTGAGTTGGTGACTCCTCGCAGCGATGTGCGAGGAAATCTGCTCTCGTTGTGCATCCTCGAGTTTCTTCTCATTAGAATTTGCGGTGGTCATCAGCAGTTTGCGGAGTTCATCCGGCACATTGTTGGTGAGTATACTGGTCCCACAAGTGGAGACTATGAGTTTGGAGCGATTCTGGGTCATGGCTCTGTGCGATCCCGACTGACCAGCAAAGTTGGCGAGGTTAGCTTGTTTGAGGCGGTCATGAAACTCTAGGTCCCGGTCTGTGATAGATAGCTATGCCTTTGTATTCCTTTATAAATTCCCATTGGCAGGAGTCGAGTTTTCTGTCTGAGTTGCGTAGAATCTGCCAAGTACACCCCTCCTCCGCTGCGTTCCAGGTGTCTAAGAAGTGTTTGGCAGTGACTCTAGCGAGACAAGTAAGTGTTTGCCTTTCTTGGGTTAGAGCGGCGAGTCCGTAGCCGATAGACAAAGCGTGCCAGGCTGTATCCACGTTTGGACTGCTTGAAAAGCCGATAAATCGGTCATGTAGAACGTGGGGGCTATTGCGTGGAATACGCTCGTGAAGGAGGATTTTTACGTTTAAGGGTTCTTGGAGTTTTTCAGCGAGCCAGCGGGCGATGTCAGTAGCTCTCTTTTCAGGGGAGAAATCGTCAGACGATTGACCTCCATGAGGTTGATTTCGGTCAAAAAGCTTCGTAATCGCATTGATCGCCCTAATTTTTGCGGGCGGAGAAACGAGATAAAGTAGTCCCTTTGTTCGGATTCTACGACGGCAGTACGGCACGAGGTAAGGATCTATGACCTGCACCACAGAGTTGGAGAGCAGAGCTGGGCGAAGAGTCTCTAGAACATTGTCACCTTGCTTGAGCACAGCTGATTCGAAAGGGCGGCCAAGACAAGAGTCTTCCCACTTGTCGAGATCTGTGATTTGCTCGGAGGGTGGATTCGTCTCGGGACTTAGGTGTAAGAACGCCTCACGATTACACTCGAGCAATGATGCAGCTGTAGGGAGTTTCCCCACGATGATGCACCGCTGCTCAATTGCGCGCCGAAGAGCCCTCTCTCGCGAAAGAGGAAAGCGCTTCTCAGCGTATTTTAAGAAGGCTTCCTCTGTAAACTTAACGATCGGAAAAAGCTCTTTGCTCAAGGAATCTTCCCGTCAAGCAGCTTTTCGCGCTCAGGAAAAAAGCCACCGGGCCAAGAGTCTAAAAATCGGCCATCATCATCCATCCTCATTCGGGTTGCGATAACTTCGCCGTCTTCATTTCTAACAATTTTGATAATGGAGACGGCCTCCTTAGGCAACTCTTTTCGCTCGATCAGAACCGAAAGTGCCCGAACTAGATGCTCGCTATGAGTCTCAATCAAAAACTGTACGGGGCGACTAGGAGGCAGGTCGGAGTCTTCATCGACTTCGAGCGTAACTGCGCTAGCCATTAGTCGAGCAAGTCTGGCCTGAAGTAACGGGTGCAGGTGAAGCTCTGGCTGCTCCATAAGGAGCAGGGGATCTGAGTCGAAGCGACGGCTGTTTCCAAAGAAAGCAATTTGAACCGCGAAAGGCAGTATCTGAGAGATACCGGTACCGACATCAGGCAGACCAACAAGATTTCCCTGACCTCTGCCAGGCCTGAGATCTTCTAGAAGGATTTCTCGGACCTGGGCCTGGGTCGGTGGATTTTCAACGGTCACGTGATAGTCTATTTCGGCAATTCCTAGCAGGCGGTTGGTCCTATCGAGTGCTTCTGGGTCATAGGTGAGAAGATCAACTATCCGTTCACCGCTGGCACCAACGCTGCAAGGGCCATCTGAGACGGCAACTTCGTAGAGTCGTCTTCCGCGTTCTCGGATTCCTCCAATGTGCGCTGAGTTTCTTAACTGACGTCGAAGCCGCAGAAGTTTTTGCAGTGCCCGTGAAGCTTCATTCCAGATAGATCCTTCCAGATTTGGAGTGTTTTGAAGCTGTTCTCTAAGACCATCTATGGCCACAGACGAAACATTGGATTGACCTTCCTGGAGTTCGATGTAAGGACTTTGAAATCCAGAATCTCCAGCCTCAACCCACCAATGGAATCGAGCACCAGCTTGATTGGCTGCTTCGACCAAGGGGTCGGGCTTGCGGTGTAGCCAGTGCGAAACTGACTCGGATGAGAGAGTCAAGCGAACTCGAGCGATACCGGAAAGCTCTTCGGCAAGGAAGGTGAATTCATCTATGTGTAAGGATTTAAGACTCCCTCTATCCGTGGCTTCGCGAAGCCGCCACTGGCCAGGCCAAGCGTTTGGCGCATCAACGATGGCGGCCAAATCGTCAGGAACTTCTGGCTGCTCCGGAGCGTTCCAGCAGAATCCCACCGTGCCGCGCCCTTCTTCGATGATCTCAATTTTCACGTGTTGAAAGACATAATCTCCCATACGATGCTGCAAGTTGCTGAAACGGCCTAGGTCAACCAGTGACCCTACGGGAGAGAGAGTACCAATACCCTCAAAGGTGGCCCACGATTGCTGGATAGTAAGGAGCGATTGAAAGATGGAAGACTTTCCTACAGAGTTTTCGCCAAGCAGCAATGTGATCGGCGCTAAGGCGAGATCGATGCCTGGCGTACCAATCGCCTTGAATCCCTCTATGCGGAGCCGTTCGATCACCTGCGGAAACCAGGTTTGCCACGGTGACCAGGTTTCCGGTTGGATCCTGGTTTGGATGACTTTGCCGGGGATGGTGGCGGAGCCGATGGATCTAGCCATTTTAAAGAAACAGGTTTGGCCCGAGCCATGACGGTGAATTCATACTCTGCTCCCGGATTGAGATCGGGTGGCTGCTGACTTGTTGGGTGAAGGATCCCCTCTTCTCCAGTACCCACGATCTCGAACATCACCCCACCCTTCTTAGTCGTCTTTTCGATGACCTTGGCACGGACCGTACCAGCCGTGGAAGACCCACGTCCCGTTTGGGGGGGCACCACAACCCGAGTCGTGCTACCTCCGTGATTGACTACTGAGGGTAATGCCAATCCATTCTTCTTGGCATCAACGAACTCGTTTAAACGCTGTCCGGGGTCGAGCCGTTGATAGCGCACTTTATTGGGTGAAACTGGGTGTGCCAAAGCGAGTAGTTCCTTTATCTGAGGAGAACTCTTCCAGTCTCGTATATCGCCTGTTATCCATTCCTCAAAGGCATTTCGACAGGCTTGCAAATCAGGCTTGCCTCCGCGCATATCATCGAGGTCGTGAGAAATGAGCCTCATTCGAGAACGACCGAAGCCCAGTGGTCGCGCCATACCAAGAGTATGACGTGCCTTCTCGTCTCCTCCCAACTCAATGGCCCAAACTAGAGCACCGAGCTCTTCTGGTTTCAGGTTGTGAATGTCGATGAGCGCTACGAATTTTGTGCCAGCAGGTAAAGGTTGGAATCGTGTTGCAACGTTGCTCAAATCCAACTGACGGCCTCCCCCACCGCTGGGAGGTGGAGGGTTATACGTTTCCGTCATCGTGCGATAGCGCTTCCAGCCTCTCGGTGCTCCACTTCGATCCATCCAGGTTTGATAAACGGCGTTTCCCCTGGAATCTTGCGCAGGTTGGCCACCGTAGGTGCCTGGACCCTGCTCGACATAGTTCGGATAGTAACTGGCTTTGGGGGCTCCAAGAACGGCGCTCACGGCGCGTTCAGGCTTCGTTGGACTAGTGGCAAGTGCGTGCGATATACCTACCCGCCCTTTCAGGGCTAGGGTTCTCTCTCTGTCACGTTGCTCCTTATCCTCTCCTGTACCGAAAATCCCTTCGGCTAAATCGAGGCCCTTATCTCGATCTAGATGCTCCCGAGCAACGTTACTGATAGCCTCGTGAATGCTATGTTCGTATGGGAGTCGGTACATCATAGCAAGGCCGAAAGAGCCCACTCTCCCGTCAGGCATAGTGAGGAAGAAAACGGGAACTTTCTCCTCCTTTTCCATCTTATTTCTCCAGAACTTCCATTCTTCATTAGGCTCTTGTGATCGCCCCAGATTATTCTGCTGTCCTCGATTACTATGAGCAAACTCAAAGTCCTGAAAAGTTTGGATCGGCACCAGGAGGGTTTGCTTTTGCTTCGCGGGGAAAAACACAAAATCGTGATGTTTAGCGTTGCCGGCACCGGCGCGTTTACCAGTTTGGTCCGGTGTCCACCGCGAGGGTTGACCCGTCATCACTAGAGTGCCCTTTTCCTGTCTAAGCATCGGCTTAGCGACGCCAAACTTCGACGGCATCTTTCGCCGTCCGATGGTTTCAGGTCTTTTCCATGTGACTGAAGCCTCAATCTCCAAGCTAATGTGTTCTCCCCAGGTGTTGTATTTGTTGACTGAGCTTTGCTTTTCACCTGGACGGAAATTTCGTACCCCTCGCTCTCTGGCCAAGTCCATCAGGGCACGATATTCAATTTTGGCGAAGTCACAAACCTCAATTTTATAGGTGACCTCATCCCCCTCTCCCTCTCTGATTAGCCATCCCGCATTGACCAGTGGCATCGGCTCCCCCTTACCAGTGCGAGGGTCCCTAACAATGTCCGCCATGTATTGGCCATACAAATGACGATTGTTCAGGTCCCGGACGGCGTATCGATGGTTATTGACACGGATAAAGCGACTGAATGAAGCGATCTCCACGATGTTGCGCAAAGCACCTCGAAGAGCAGTACCCGGAATAGCATACCGGCCGTCTTTGAGCTGGAAAGGGAGTTCAGGGTCTTCTGTGCCCCGCATGAAGATGGGTGTCTCGGCGGTAATCTCAAGCTCCAACGTGCCGCACAGTCCATCTTCAAATGGAACATCGTGAATCGGTGGTGAGGCAAGTTTACCGTCCTTGTCCTGGTACTTGAGCCAGTCTGGGCAAACTACCTTGTCGCTGAGGGGAACAAACCCGTATGGGGCAGTGATAGCCATTATTTAGAAGCCTCCCGAAATCCACAGAATCTTGCGCCGACGGGCTGCCAAACTTGCAGGTCACCATCGGCTTGTTTTGTCCAATACTGCCGGTAAATAAGGTGCGGTGGTTTAGTTCCGGGCTCGGAAGACAGGAAGGTGTACTCTACATAGCGATGAGAATCGCCTTTCGTTTCCTCCCATCGCCAGCCCGACCAGGAAAGGCCTTGAGAGCGCACGACAGTCGTTTGTTGACCGTCGACCACCTCTGCGTCGAGAAGCAGACCTTCGCGCTTCTTGGGGTTGTAGCGACGTACAGCGTCGGCCAGGGTAACCACGCCCTCACAGGTATCAGGGAGTAGTTGCCAGGCTTCCTCCACGCTGGCAGCACCATTCAATCGAGTGATCTCCAGTCCGCACAACCCCCAACTCAGGTCCTTTTGCTGGAAAGGGGGGATATCGTCTAAGCTCAACATACGGCAGCCTCCTCTTGAACAAGCTTCTTATTATGTTTCCAGGTCAGCGTACCCTGGAATCGACCGTGACCGCGCCCCGCACCTAAAGCTAGACGCCCTTCGCATAGATCGCGCAGGGCACAATCGAGAGCCTTCACAGCTATACAATCATCTTTACATTTTTCGATGTCGATGGTGATCTCGATAACGAGTTCGCCTCCAACCAGGGCCAACTCATCGTAGAGCCGATGGTCCATCGGACCTTGGGTAAAGCGGTCTAGACTGACGTGCTGTAGGGCTTGCAGGGTCGCGTTTGGGATATAGACGTCACTGAAGTACACACGACCAGGCATGCCATCTTCCTTGTTACGGATATCGCCAAAAAGGAGCAGTTCTTGCTTGGTGAATTCACCGTAGAGTTTGTTTGGGTCATACCATTCCTTTGACAGACGGCGTGCGTGGAAAGCGCTGCGATGGCGAACGGCACCTTTGATAGAACTAGCGGGCAAGAGGTAGGGAGTTCTATCGTTTGTATCGACCTGTCCCTTGTTGTTTTCCCACTTGATCCTGGCTTCGCTGAGTGGAACGCGATCCCAAGGCTTGTCCTGGCTGCGCTGTGGCTCCCGTCCGGTGGGTATTCCACCACCGATCATCCAGGTTCCCACTGGGTTCAGCCGAAGCTCTCCGTGCAATCGGTTAGGGCTGTCAGTTATTTCAGGCACCGGAATCGACTTGAGGAGGTTGCTCTTGACCGCCTCCTCCAACGCCACCGGGAGCTGGCCGAGTTTCTGAACATCACCTTTCTGGCTCAAGTCAAAAGAGGCGCTGATGGCTCGTACCACTCGAAATTTCCCCAAGCCACGGCGGGTTTTTCCACCTAGCCGCACGTCACCTCTAGCCAAGACCTGCAGTAACTTTGTAGAAGTGTAACCGCCGTCTCTTGCAACGGCGAGCTCGAAAGTGAATCGAGCACCTGCGGGGATCACCAACTCGTCAAACTTGCCACGAAGCTCCGCCACACCATCCTTTCCGATGCGAACGTGATCCCGCCCGACGCCTGCCTGCAGCGCAGCTAAAACTTGATCTTCCTGCATTTTGGCACCGCGAAACGGCACCGGCTGATCGTTTTTATCGTGCACGTGGGCATAGCTCACCCGGAGTCGTGAAGCTTGTCCTTCCTGTCGCTCTTGATACCCAAAAAGTTGGCGGCAAGTCGGATCTCGCTCCGGGTCGCCATCCCCGGCTATGGCATGTCGTAGGATACCTGCGAGGCTTTCCCCTGGAATACAGGGCAGACCGTTGGCGTCGGTCACGAAGACGGCGTCGAAAAGCTGGTCGCTGTCACCTGCGGTGATTAGAAAAGCGCTGGTCAATTCGATGGTCACGTAGGCTAGTTCAAACTTTTGCCAGGGATGATTCATTCTTCACCTCCATTGCGAGAATCCTGGTGGGGCCGCATACATGCGCTGGCCAGTAGTTCGAGGAAGACGGGAAGGTCGGTCTGTTTTTTGCACAATTTATAGAGCGGACTTCGAGCCCGCTTCCAGGATTCAGAGAGCCGTCGGCTACCATCGTTGAGAAAACCCGAGCTGCCGTCGCTGCCGAAGAGCTGTATCAACAAGGCCTCCGAATCAGTGAAACGCGCCTGGCGGGCTAACCCCCGAATAGCACCCCATTGAGATGGCGGGATTTTGTATTTACGATAGCAATGCGCTTTCTGAGATGCGGTCTCGTAGTACTCGAGCTTTTGACGCCGTCGCACCGCCTGATCGCTAGCCCACTGAAAGAGTTCGTCGTTCGGTGGTGACGCGGCTTCGGCAGACGGGGCCTTCTCCGTCGCCGCAAATGAGAAAGTCTCCCCTGTGAGCCACTCAGGATTGACCAAAACATCGCCGTAGCCCTGACCGCAGAATTCTCCAACACCTGGCCTGACGCTCTTGACAACATCAGTGAGCGAGATAGCCTTCGTTGAGGTAAAGGTCAGCACGGAGCCGCGCTCCACGGCAAACCGTTCATTCTCTGGACGTGCGCGTTTATTGTTGAAATGCACGATTCGAGTTGTTCGAACGAAGCTAAAGGCTGGCTCAAAATTACAATGCTTGGGGAGCCCCAGTACCTCCGGTTCAGGAATTATTGTTGGCGCACCTGTATCGGGGTCCCGGAAGATGCACCGGGATACGCAAAGAAAAGAAACCCGCTGCGTCTGACCCGTTCCGTGCTGGAGTTCCTTAGGAGCTTGCTCTCTGACGTGTACTTTGACCAGCCCAAGTTCCGAGTTCCGGGAGCGGCCCAGACGAAATTCTTGTCTATCCACAAAGTGCCGGATTTCTGAAAGGTCGGCCTCCGGGCCCTCAATTCGGCTGACGAATCGCGCTCCTGCCACCAGCGTCGGGATGCCGTATAGAAGGCCTTGTCGAGCCTTTCCAGTGCCGTCCACCGCTGTGCGAATGGTGAAGTTTTTCGTGAGGGAGACACGTTGCAAATTGGGTGTAAACCAACCTGCTTTATGGCCTTTATACTGCGTGTCACTCGGCGGTGATTTGATGGAAAAGTTTTGGGCCGGAGCATCAGGGTCTTCTTTCGGGTGGTGCCAACTAGCTGGTACCGGATAGCTGCGCTGGCCATCCCAAAACGGCACCCCATCCGTAACTCGAATCGTGCCCTGATGAAAGCAGCGAAAGGCCAGAGTCTCGTCCATCCCTCTACGGTAGGCTGTACTAGCCAATGCGCCCCATAGAGTCCGGCCGGGAATGTGGTCGTGGGTATCGGATTGGCCCAGCGTGTGATTGCCAGAGTTCAGGCAAAGATCGGTGAGTGCTTCCAATTCTAGATGAATGATCATCTGCTTTCCTCCAAAGTTACGTCTACTCGGCCAAGCCCTCGGCTACGCCGACTCCCCAGCGCGCGTAGAAGAGGGAGTGTCACCTTCAAATCTTGCACCCACTGCTTGTCGTCACTAGGGCCGCGTACCTCGGCTATTAGGTCCATGGGCACCGCTACTTCGGCCACGCGCAAGCTATGCTCTTTGGCTACACCATCCTTATCGATAGCGGTCGAGGATTGATAAGCTGTCAGTTCCCCCAATACGTCGCTCTCCGGGTTGCTCTTGGCCCACTTGCGCCAGGCCGCAGGTAATTGCGCGGAACCAAACCAGAGAAGACCTTCCTCGCTCTGAAATCGACCCTTCTCCAAGGCGATCTCTTGCTCATCACCGTCCTTGAGGTTCTGTTCGGTACCAGCCAGCGGGGAGCCAAACCAGCGCGAGAGACTTTCTTCCCTTACACTGCCTGACAGGGTGGCAAGCTTCATGGAATCGCGTAGCAGCCCCTTAATGGTCCGCCCGGGAATGACCGGTAATCCTGCAGAATCCCGCAAGACTAATGCATCGGCGATGGCATCCGAGCCTTTACCAGAGCCGATTCTCCAATAGCTAGAGAGATGAAAGCGAAGTAACGTAGTGCTAGACATGAGCGGGGGTCCTTTCTACGAAGCGGAGGGTGAGCGCGTTAGAAATGGGCGTAGTTTGCCCCTTGCCAAGTGGCAACGAAGGACCGCTATTACCGGGCTCAAGGGCACCTGTGGCAGGATCGGCGCCGGCAGCTTGAAGCGCTCGCTCGAAACCTTCCCAGACTTTATTGTCAGCGACTTCTTTGGCACGGTCCCAAAGGCGTTGGGTTTGTTTCGAGCCATTAGGTCGCTGGAAGTGATCCAGCCAGGTTCGTAGTGTGCCACGCGGCAAGTCACGGACCACGTCCACCAGATCCCCTAGCTGATTCTGGTCTGACACGATCCAGCCGATGGCATCCTCAGCGATTTCATCGACTAGCGAGTTGGTGACACGTTTGAAAGCCAGGACGCTCCGGTTGGGTTGTGTGCTGGCCTTCACTTTGTCTTTTGCTTTCTTACAAAGCTCCTCAGCGAGCCGATAGGCGCGGGAGAAAGGGTAGCCTCGATGAACCATCACGATACCCGCACCCCCGTAAAGTCCACCGTCGCCACCGAGGTCACCAGCTTGTGCCGCTGTCTCACGCTCGAAAGCCTTCAGCCAAGCCTCTGTGAACCGGCGGGCGTCGCCGGCGAGCAGGATGTAAGTGAGGTCATCACCAGCAGAGACCACCGGCCTAGCCAAAAGATGGCCAGACTCGCGGTCGCGGGTCACTTCCTGAACGGCCACCTTGATGGCTGTCGAACTGGCCTTCTTCATCGCCTTGGAGAAACATTGAAGGTTATCGCTGCCCTTAATTTTCATTAGGCGCTGTCCGACTCCGGTTCCATCGGCGTGCACAATCGCCACGGGGCCTTCCGGCCAACGGTCTAATTCTTGCTCGAAGTCGTCCCAATCGGGTCCGCCAGTCACAGGAAGCTCTTTACCGTAGTGCTCTTTATGGAGAGCCCATTCTTTGGCTAGAGAGATTTGATCCTGCGTCGTCTGCCGAGCTTTGGCGCGTGATCGACTGGGAACAGCAGGTAAGCCTGAAAGTCCTGCCCGCAGAACCCAGGGATTGGTCTCCAGGTCGTTGAGCGGAGGCATGTTTCGCCGGGCAGCTAACTCCTTGAAAAGTGCAGGCAAACCTTCTGACTCAGGAACCCAGCCCTGCACCAACTGCAGTCCTGGAGCCCGAAAAGCTACTTGTATCGGCCACTCCGAGGCGAAAGCCTGTAACTTCTCTCTGTCTGGAAACTCCGCCGTCATCGCACCGGAGGTTGCTTGGATGACGGTGGCGTCCAATTTCTTGGCGGCTTCGTCGGCAGCCTGAGTGAGGGCTTCGACCAATGCGCTTCCACCCGCCAAGTCTCTGAGTTTATTACTACTTAGAATCCAGTTCTGGATCCCTTTTGTTTCATAGCGGTAGAGATACTTCAAATTCGCTCCTCCAATTTCATACCTTTCGAAACCTCACGAAATGAAAGGTGTCGTCTTTTTTCCGGTCGGTGGTTGTGACCCAACAATGTAACCCCAGTGACTTCAGCCTGCTGACGATAACAAATGTTAGACTGAAATCTCCCATTACCAGGGCGTGGCTGGCACGGGTGAGCAGATTAGCCTTTTCTAGTTGCTTTATAGTTTTGTTAGCCAGTTCTCGCACCTTTTTCTCGGAAAGCGACGGATCAGTGCGAGGAAATGGAACATCCACAATTTCCTCAGCAAGTACTAGCGCTGCCTCCTTTTGGTTCTCGCACCACGTGTTAACCGGGTGATTACTGATATTTAGAAATAGTGGCTTACGAAGATTGTCTTTATGTTTGCACTGATTGCGGAATACTTTTAGAGCCTTATCGAATTCACTGACTAAATCTGACTTGCTGTGAGGATCTGCATTAAAACCCGCATGATTGATGTCGTTGCGAAATTTGAAGAGCCCCCGGTGATGTTCATTAATCCAAGCGTTACAACGGATGTCAGCAAAATCACGGCAGTCATTTGAAAAACGAGAATTGCTTATCGTCGGATTTGTGGCGCACGACTCGTTACAGAATAGTGTTGTAAAGGCTTCACGTAAGACGGTACTGGCTTCCGGGTACCGTTCCCATTTTTCGTAGAGTAGAATCAGTTGATCGAGTTGCTCCAGCCCAACTTGATCATTTAACGCTTCGAGATCCTTGGAGGCTTCGAAGCCCTTGAAAACCTTTCGAATTTCATCGAGAACAGCCGCTAAAGGTGGGATGTGTTTCTGTACATCAGCTTCACTGGCGTCCAACACCTCCAAGAGGCTTCGCAGCAGCCCTTGCCCTTTCGGACTCGGTTTGAGTAGGAGTTCTCCCACCCGAATAAGGGAAAGTGCGTCGCTAACTTTGGTCAGACGAGAATTAAGACCGTTGAAGAAGTCTCTGGAGCGCCCACCATCAGCGGTGAGCTTTTCATTGAGGGATTTCGTGTGGTTTTGTAAATAGGATGAGAGCCGTGGATCCCATTTTCCGGAGTTGAGAAACTGGGTCAGACCAAACCCCCAGGTCACCACATCGAGCGCGGCAGTCAAACCTACAATGCTGCTTTGTCCCTTGGGCCTGAACAGGCCATAGTACACCGAAGTGTCTTCAGGGAGTCGTTTCGTGGCAGAAAGAAAAGTCAGCACAGCAGCAGCGAACCACGGTAGCGCACGGAAACCGTGGGTGATATCAAATATCAGTGAGGTACTTTGTCGGGAAAGTTCTCTCGTGAGGATCGTAAAAAGATCCCACAATTGCTCTTCGTCGTCACCATTCGGGATGGAAATCGAGCGAACCTTTACAGTGATCCCGGCATCGAAGAGTTCACCCTTGAGTTTTTTTAGATGCATTGACTTGGCGCTTCTCGTCAGGAAAAGGACAACCTCATCGATAGGCTGATCAAGTTCAGTGTGAATCTTGCAGAGCGCTGTTTGAATGTACTGAAGCGGGGAAGTCCGGCCCTTCCGGGCGGCAATCTTCCAGTTGTATTCAGCCGCACAGTAATTTCCCGTTCCAAGAAATGCAAAGAGCCGCCGCCGACCTGCCTTACTCATTCCTGGTCCTCCCCCGAGGAATCGAAATAGGTCGTATCCTCCCCCTCTCATTTCCCACGACTTTCATACTCCTCCACAACAGCGGTACCTTTCGTCCCAGCTAGAATCGAAAACCTGTCGAACATCACTTTTTTTGGTGAACGTTCGAGTCATAGATAGGATGCTAACCTGAGCTGATGACAGATCCTGTCCAGGGGTTTAAAAATAATTAATCCTCCGCCGCCCACAGCCCAAAGGTTGTCCCTCTTTCCAACGTTGAGGGGTGGCGGACGGTCTTGGCTTGCAGTCGGAATCTTATGGCGCAGCCTGCTTTCGAATGGATGCTGTCGTGATCCGGTACCCACCCAGCCCAAAGGTCGTTCCCTTGCCAACGTTGAGTAGCTCTCCGGCGGCCAAGAGTGGGCCGAAGGGTTGGAGGTTGCCGGTGTACTCCACGCCGCCGATGAAGCCGCCGAGTTTCATTTTTCGTTTCTGGCGGTTGGAGTAGCGTTGCCAGTCGAGCCATCTCAGGTCGAGGGCCTGGTAGCGGATAGTTTCGGCTTGTTTGACGATCTGGCTGAAGTCGAGTTTGAGGGGGGCGACTCCGTGAGCCCCGATCAGGATGCCGAGCCTGGTGAGGAGGGCTCGAACCAGCACGTGGAACTCCGGCTCCTTGACCAATTCACCCCGGTGTTTGAGTCGGGTGGGGGTAAGAAACTTTATGATGCAACTGTCGGAAAGCTGGAGCGAGGGAAAGTTGGAAGCCACATCGCTCACCGAGGGCTCTCCGGAGAATTGACCGGGTCCCTTCTCACGGCACTGGTAGAAGACGGTGGGAGGCAGGTCGGCTGCGTGGTGCTGGCTTACCTTTAGGAGTTTGAACTGTTGGTTTTCTCGGCCTATGCCCCTCTGACCGGCCTGCTCCAGGGCGTAGATGAAGTAGGAAAGGTAGTCGGTGGCCGCGCCAAACAGCCGCAGCCCGATCTCGGCACGCTGGCGAGCCGGTAGTACACGGCCCCGGGTGGGAGGGGTGAGTATGAACGGGCGGGGCACCTCCAGACTTCCACGAACGGGGTCTTCCTTCGCCGAAAAGCGGGTCTCAAAGAGGTAGTGATAGATGCAGTTTTCGGGGTCCCGACACTGTTCGCATTGCTCTCCGGTACTGCACGCCGCACGTTTGAGCTCGTGCCCGAGGATTCCCCGGAAAGTGGAACCGGAGAAGACCGGCAACTGGATGTGTTCCCGGGCCTCGATGGTCAAGATGAGATCGACGAATTGCAGTTGGGCAAGCGATTCGATGAGTGGTTCAAGATAGATAATGGACAAGCCTTAGGTTCCTCTCAAAGCGATGGGTTTCGCATTTGAGTATGCCTCTCCTGGATGACATATTCTGTCACTGCGCCAGAAGTTTTTTTCCCTGGAGGCCCTAACTCGTTCTGAGCGCGTAGATAAACGCTTCGACGGCGGCACCGTCGTCCAGAACAGCCGGTATGATCACGCGTTGGTAGCCTGCGCCTTCGAAAGCATCGAGGCGTGCCCAATGGGAGGGCAACTCCTCAGAGGTAAAGAGGTGGCCGTGGACTGTCTCACCCTGGGGATCGGTGATGATCCCGGGAAAGCCCTGAGCGGCGCCCCACCCCTCCGGGAGTAACCGGCCTCTCACGGTGGCTTGCTGCCATTGGCAGGGCAGCCCGGCCAGGATGTGGGCGTTGGGTCGGCCCGGTGCCAGTGTTCCGTATGTGAAGAGTCGTGATATCACGTTGCTACTCGACCTCCCAATGCATGCGGATGCTCTTCATGATCTCCCGGATCTCCCCTTCGTATCCGTCCCAGTCGTCAGGGCTCCAAAGGCCCATGACTATGTAACTCCAACCGCCATAACGGAAGGTGTAGGTCAAGAGGGAAAGGTCTTTGGACTCGAACTTGGATAAGACAGCAGGGATGGAGTTGCCGGTAGTGGCGTCGGTTATCGTGCCACCCCATTCGTCCACGAACACTAGCTTATCAAGGCCGTGGTAGAAGTTTTGGATTTTTCGGGCCAGTGCGTCAGTTCCAGATTGTTCCTCCACCTCCATCACGCAGAGGATTGCATGTCCGTCAGTCATGAGGCAATGGTACTGTTCCGACGCCTGAGGCTTCCAATCGTGCCCCGCCCGCAAAGAGAATTCGTGATTTTCTCGCCACAGGGTTTGCAGGCCCCCGCTGGTTTCTAGCACCAATACCTGGCGCGCGTTGTCCACTGACCAGCGAGGCGGCCGGGCCAGAAACGACTGACCCAGCAGTAGGCTGCCCTCGAGGTTGTCGGATACGGAGGCCACTACATTCTCGACGACGACCGAGCCGATTCTGACCTCCCGAAGTCGCACGCGCCGATTCTGAACTTCCCGTCCGTCGGCTAATACGTAGGTACCGGGACCAACCATGTCGCTGTCGCTGATCGTGCCGGACCGGAGAAGAGTGAGGAGTACGTCTGGCGTGATGTGCACATCGGAGGCTCCCGAGTCGAGGGTGAAATTGAGATGAACCGTACCGTTGATGGTGACCGGTACCTTGTATACCCCACCACTCACTGAAAGCTGAACCTCTTCAGCCAAGCCATCCCCCAGCATTAAGAGAACGGCCAGCAGGCCCAGCAGTGCATTCTTCAGCCTTTTCCAATTCATAACGACACCTCAAAACGAATGATTCCTCAGTATCGTAGCGGGGGTGATGACAGATCCTGTCAGTGCGCCAGGGAAAGTCATGGTGTGGCCCTGCGGGGTTTGGGGGGTCGAGGGCGACGCGGTGTTGCCGGATAGGGCGGCGCGGTGTGGCCCTGCGGGGGTGGGGGGTGCGAGGGCGGCGCGGTGTTGCCGGATAGGGCGGCGCGGTGCGGCCCGGCGGGGCCGGGGGGTGGGACGGCGGCGCGGTGCTGCCGGATAGGGCGGCGCGGCGGGGTGGCGTTGCGAGGCTGGGGGGTGCGAG
>JBAYRN010000057.1:0-33577 GCA_041676625.1 Vulcanimicrobiota bacterium | reverse complement strand
TTTTCTCCTCCTGGAGTGGAATTTTCTGTGGAATAGTGGACCTATTTGAGGAAAATTTCGCTTCAGGAGGTGGAAAATGAACAAGTTTGGTGACCGAAGGCTGAATGTCCACAGGCCCTAGATGGCGTCCATCCGTCTTGAAACACGGCATCGGCCGAGGGTATGGGGTAAGCGATGACGTCAAACTCGATCTCTCCCGGTCCCTCCAGGGGGTCGAAGGGATGAGTAGTTCGGAGATTTTCGATGGCCAGATCGCGCATGTCGTACTTGCCGCCAAACTCAGGATCTCCTTGCTCATCTCCGTCTTCGAAAAGGCGCACGTAGAGTTCATAAGTTCCGGCCACACCCACGGCGGGAGGGTTGAGGGTGAACTGGGTGCTCGGCATTCCATCCTGAGGGAAATTTTGAACGGAATAGACTTCCCAATTTCCGAAGGCCTCGTCTTCCAACTCTTCGGTCTCCGGGTTGTAAAAAGCATGGCCGAAGCGGTTTTCCACGGTTTCCCGGATGATAGAGCCCTGGTCGTAGGTTCTGGTAAAGGTGACCTCGATGAGTCGTGTGAAACCCTCGTCGTATCCGATTCCACCGATGAGATAATCTTCAAGGCGCCATTTATAGGCTTGCACGCTGGTGGCTACATTGTACGATTTTCGGGCAATAAACTCGAAATCGCCGACGTAACCGAAAAGCGGAGCCGATACCTGGGCTTGTGAGCCGACTACCGGAGGGTCATTAGGGTCTATTGTGAAAGTTCGGGGTGTTCGGTGCCAGGTAAACATGGTTTTTGGTTTCCTTTCCTGTTGGGTTGAATTTTCGAGCGAGAGCCCGGCCGGGTCGGCCTGGGCATATTCTCTTTGGGTAGGGAGGGGGTCCAGTTGAAGACTCCGTCCGGGGGCTGTTGTTGGGCTTGTTGATCATGAGAAGGTTTCATAAATCAGGTCCTTTCTTTGAATTTTCGAACGCCTCAGCGAGACACTCGAGAAAGAGGAGGTAGGCGTGGCGCTTGGAGGGGGGAATTCCACCGAGTTCTCGATCCAGCTCGAGGATTGAAAGCTCTCGAGCTTCATCCAGGGTGAGTCCGGTGATTTTCTGAGTTCCAAGGGAAGCCACGGCGATGACGGGGGCGCAGGCCCTGGCCTGAAAACCGGCTTCGGTGATGCGCCTTTGGTCATCCACTTTGAGGTAGAGGGTGAGCCTGTCGCCACAGCGGTGGAACCGAGCCTCTGAGACCACAGCGTCAGAGAGGGCCTGGTTGTTACGCGGCTGACGGACGTGATCCCAGAAGGTCTCGGAGTACATGAGCGTTCCAATCAGGCGATACTGACCGATGCCGTGCCCGCCGCGGTCGGGTTCTGCGAACCGGAGACCAGACGGGTGAGAAACATGGCAACCTCGGCTGAAGCGTTGAGGGTGTCGTAAGCCACATCCACCTCGATCTCATTGACCCGAAGCGAAGCCGAGCCGGTGTCCACCACGATCCCCTGGGAGTTGGTCGTGCCGGAGTCGGGGCTTCGGATCTGGTCGATGAAACCGGTGGCGCTACCACCCTCCACGGAGACGGCTCTTCCACTGTTTCGGTGGATGTTGCAGGTACGGATGTTGAGCGCCAGCTTTCCGTTTTTGATGGACACCAAATTTCCAGTGTCGTTGCCGGCGCCTTGCAAAAGCAGGATATCGACCGAAGCTTCTCCTGGGGTTGCAGGGTCGAAAGTCACAAGATCTGCGAGCCCACCAGGGCTCACGACGGCGGTTAAAGAGACGAAGCTATCAACTCCGACTTCAAGCGATCCCAAGAGTACGGCGGCCCTACCCAAAAGAGCGAACTTGTCCGGTAGAACCACGTTCTCAGCATAGGTCCCACTGTCCAGGATCTCGACTTTGATGAGCCCGTAAGTGGACACCTGCGCCATGGCGGTGATCGCCGCTGTGATGGTGAGCTTGGGTTTATCCGGTGTGAAGCCGTCGTTGGCGTCGTTTCCGTGCTTGCCCACGTAGATCATGTCCACTCGGGGAACCGAGGCGTCTCCAGCGACACCGAGTAGATCAAATCGAGGGGTCGAGGTTTCGTTGTAGACCGCCATGACGATCTGGTCTGCCTTGATATCTCTTTCGGCGATGGGTTCGTTTCCACGGTAGAGGGGATGGCTTTCGGAGCCTCCCTCCAGGGTTATCTCAAGCTCGGCCTCGGCACTGGAGTCGGCATCGGCTTTGAAGATCACGACTTGTCCCTGAGAGAGAGACTCCAGGAAGTGACCGTCGGGGTTGGCTGAAGCCTGATAGTCGACAACGTAGTTTCCGGAGTTTGTTACAGCCACTCGGAAAAGAGCGGCTCCCGATTCCAGGTCATTCACCGGAGGGGTGAATTGGTTGACGTGAACGGCCTCGATGATGTCGCCGTCCTGGGGGTGTAGAAGTTGTGTAGACATAATGTCTCCTTTCGCTTTTGGGCTGCCGGAAGGCAATAGGAAGCCAGGCCTGGTGCGATCCGGCAAAAAATTGGGTTGGGTTATCCGCGATCTATTGCGGGGTGTCGGGTGAGGTTTGGGGTGGCTGTTCGCCCGAAGGCGGCAGCGACTGCTCGAGCTTGACCACCCGGTCTCGAAGCCTCAAGCGGTCCTCTTCGCACTCGGTGATGCGATAGCGCATGAGACGAAGCTCGGCTCGGTTCTCGGCCTCTCGTTCGGCTTTGTTCTCCAGAGCGGCTTGCAGATCGTCGAGACGAGCCTGGTGCTTCTCGAGCATCTCCTGTTGGAAAGTGACGAGAGCCATGATCTGGTGGTTGTCCTGAGCGTCGGCCAGCAAGTCGAGCTCTTTGGCGTTCAGCTCGGCATCCAGCCGTTTATTTCCCTCGCCGTGGCGAACCTTGAGCCAGGTGGCAAAGGCGGTGATGAGACCGCCGACACCCACCAGCAGGGGTGAGAGTTCATCTAAAGACATTGGAGTTTTCCTTTCCGGCCCTGCGGGCGGCGAGTTGGTTCTCGCTCCCTAAGGGCCATTACGTTTGGTCCGCTGGTCACCAGCGGGCGCGATAGCCTCGTAGGTCGATGTGCACGAACTCAAGGCTCGGGTAGTAGCCCACGCCGCCGCGGTCTCCCACCACCCGATCACAGATTTCGTGTAGATGCTCTGTGCTCAGATAGTCGGAGTAGATGTCAGCGGCCAGACCGTCGATGTGGGTGGAGTTGGAGACCCCTCCCACTTTGCGGTTGTAGGCCGGGGGTCGGTAGCCGGAGGTTACGTGAAGCGGATAATCTCCGGCCTGTTTTCGAATCTCTTCGAGGATATTGACCAGGATCGGGCTTAGCCTGATCAGGTCGTAGCTGTGTTCTCCGGGACGAAACTCGGAGAGTCTAAAGTTTTTGGAGAGCTGAGCATCGGGGAAGGCCGGGATGAGGGGAGCGGCGGCTTCAGCGTCGATGGCTTCGTAATCTGGTCCGGCTTCTTCATTATCAACGATCTGAGCGCTCCAGCCACTGGGGAAGCGGAGGCCGCTGGTTCCTTCAGTATCCTCACCGATTAGAGCGTTTCCGAGATAGATCTTCCGTCTCTTGTCGTCTCGATTTACCACCAGGTTGAGTCTCTGGCCCAGCAGTTCCAAGAGACGGAGTTCTCCGATATCGATGGGGATGGGTTCTCGCCAGTCGTCAGGAGGGCAGATCAAAAGCCAAAGAGGCCGCGTGGTGTCGTGAATTAAATTGTCAATCATTGTGCTATCCCTCGTCTAACGCCGAATTGGGTAGCGAACTCCCGGCGATTTCGTCGTCTTGATTTCGCTTTCTATCTATATACTCGGCGAGGACGGGAATTTCGGACAGCTGATTCAAAAAAAAGTTTTTTCAGTCGAACTGTCCGAAATTGGTGGTCTCGCCGGGTATATACATGAAAGGGTGCTCGTGAAGCTCTCACGAGCACGGGGAAATAGCATGAACCAAGAGAAAATCCAGATCACGTCTTTTTTCCGGTGTCCTTCGGAAGTAGCACACCAGATCCGGATCAACGCTTTGAAAAAGCTCCGCTCGGCATTATCCAGCAAAGCTACGCGGATCGGCCTGGGAGGTAGCGGCTTCGAGAACTGCCTCGAAGATTGGATCAATGAAGGATACCTGGCAGCCGAAGAGCAGTATGAGCGCTGGGACCCGGCCCGCTGCGGGCCTGATCACTGGGTTTTTCTCAAAGCTCAGGACATCGCGTTGCGCTGGATTGAGCGACTCGTTGTCGAATACAAGAAACTTCAGGAACTGGTGCTCAATGGCTCATCACTGGTCCAAGATGGGCGGCGGCGAGCCGGCGACCACCAGGGAATCTTTCATCAGAGCGAATTCATCCTTTCGATTTTGAAGGAAGATCTCTCAGCTTCTGACTCCAGGATCCTCAAGCTCTACCTCAAGGGCTGCTCCATTTCTGAAATTGCCGAACTGGAAGGCCTCTCGGTGCAGACCGCCCAGCGTCGCCTAAATCGAGCCCAGGTTAGAGCTCGCAGTGCGCGCAAAAAACGAATTGCGACGACTTCGCGTCTCGGACCTAATGTTGTAAAAACCCAAAGGAGATCATTGTCATGATCAATGAACACGAGAGTCTACCCGTCCATGAGAATAGTTTTGGAGGATATCTCCGCTCTATTCGGTGCCTCCGAGGACTTCGAGTTTCTCAAATGGCAGTTCTGGCTGGGGTGTCGGAAGCCACCTGGGATCACTGGGAAGCTAACAGTCATACGCCTACCGTGCAGGAGCTGGAGGCTCTGGTCGAGCGACTTGAGTTTAGTCCGTACAAGCATGACCAACTGGCCTACCTTCTTGGTTTGGTCCCACGAAAGAGGCTTTACGACCTGTGTAGCTCTCGCCTGAGCGCTCTGGCTGCTCACGGCAAGGATGTTATTGACCCGGAGCTAGAGTGGGATGAGCTAGGGCAGGACCTCAAAGGCAAGCTCAAAGAGTGGTCGGAGAAGAAAGACTTGGAGTTGCCCCGCGACTTGCTGGATTTTGTATCAGGCCTCAAAACTGAAGAGCAGGTTGAAACCTGGATCGACGAGGTGCTCGGGGATGATGACGGTTACTAAGCTACGAGCAGCGGGAAACGCTGAACTGGAAGCGATGGTGGGGTGTTGTGTGCGCGATCGGAATTCGGCTTTTGCAAAACTTCGTGAAATTTATTGTGAAACGAGTCCAGAGGTTGGTCGGAGCCTGCCCACGATGCTCGTCCGTGATATCCTGCGGGATGTTTGCGGTTATGCCATCAATGAGAGGGCTCTGCCCAAGGGGCAGTCGGCTCTTTACGACTTTCGAACGCGAACCATCAAACTGAACTCTCGGCCACCCTACTGGTTGAAATATGGAGAGGACTTTCTGGTCTGGCAGCGCTGCGTTCTGGCCCACGAGCTCGGCCACATTCGGCTGCACACTGACGAGATGGAGAGCGGCTGTTTCATTTCGGCGGGTCCCGGCCGCGGGTTTGACGATCCCAGGTTCTTCCAAAAGGAGTTTGAAGCAGAACTTTATGCAGCGATCTTCCTGGCTCCACTAGAATTGCTGGAGAAGTCTCAGGCGGTTCTTCAGGGTAGACTTCTCCTCGGTGGCTCATCAACGGCTAGCTCTAACGAAATCTGGAACTTCGTTGCTGAGCTCGCTCGGCTTTTCGGAACGACCACGGATCTCATGCGTCTGGCTTTGGAGGTTTACGGCTGGGTTGCCTTTCAGCCCCATCGGAGGCACGCGAGAACCGGGGAGCTGAGACTGCTTCCGGGAACCTACGCCAGTACCGTTGCGGGAAACTAAAAAGAGGCGCCTCTCCAAGAGAAGCGCCTCTTGCCCCACCCTTTATATTCTGAGTTAGGCTTATTTGGGCTACTGCCATCTAACTCGACTTCAATGTATCCACATTCGGCGTCGAGACGCCTAAACCGGCGGTTCCACACCTCGCCAGGTTCCAGCCGGTGCCCCGGCTGCCATTTCTCCAGTTGACTCTAGACGACTCTTCAGGTCTGGTCGCACACCCTGGAGAGTTCGCTTCTGCTCACGCAAGAGCGCGGGACTCCCCGCCCGCTGCTCGGAAACCAGCCCACTCCGAACGCCCCGAATCGACCACTCCTGGTAGCTGCGGCGCAGCCTTTCACCTCACGGTCCAAAAACAGCCTCGGGCCCTGTCACGCTTACCGGGCATGACGCCGTTGCCCCATCTGGTCGGGGCCACCCTGTGCTCTTTTCACGACCCGCCGGTCGTTGCGGCGATCCCCGTTAAGCCGGGGCTGCACAGCTCCTTTGTGTGTTGGCCACAACACCCAGGCCTTTACCGGGCCTGTCCGGACGCCTTAGCAGGTTGGCGCAACCCCGTTCTCTTTTGCTGCCGTGGTGCGTGCGCGGCTGTTGAACGTTCCGCTGTCCGAGATCTCGGTCCGGACACCCCCTCTTCGGTTGTTCCATCCGAAGCGCTGGAGAACACTTGCTGATGCCCGAACTCCCCTGGGAAGTACGGAATCACGAAGGTTTGTGTTCCAACCTCTGTCGATCCGGTCGTTTCCCACCAGGCCCGACAGCGCCCACCGGCTCTCACGCTCACCGGGGCGACTTCGTGGCCGAAGTGATAGCACAATATTAAACAAACGCCCCTTCGTCAAGTTTGAAGCTCGATTTTTATTCAGGGGTTGACAACTTCTTGGGGGTAGT
The DNA here is from genome assembly GCA_041676625.1 of Vulcanimicrobiota bacterium. Lineage (GTDB taxonomy): Bacteria > Vulcanimicrobiota > Xenobia > Xenobiales > JADMJV01 > JAEXNA01. The sequence continues at coordinate 26,918 of JBAYRN010000057.1, read as the reverse complement.
ATAGATTTCATCCACTCCCGTCACGGAGTCGCCCCGCCAAGCGAGAGAGGCGGCGAGGACTATCCCCCTCAGCGGGTAACGGCTAAAGCGGATAGAGGTTGGGTGCAAACCTTCGAGGTCTCCCCCAGAATCACCGAGAGACGCGGGTGTCAAAGCCAAACGAATCGGATGAACTGCAGGGAGCATCTTCAAGCACCTGGTAGCGCCTCGGATGCAAAAACCGAGGATGGGCTGCAGCAGCCACAACTGGAACCGGCGACGGGAAAGGGCGACCGAGGCAACTTGGAAGAGCCGCCAGAAAAATTGATTGCAGTCGTTTGGACTACAAAGCCAGACAAACGGAACACTCTAAAGCCGTGTCACCTCACAGTCACAAAAGAAGAGTGCGGTCGCGCCAAACCGGAAGGCGCCGTAAGCCAGGAACGTGAGAACTGGCCAGGTCTCGGGTGACGCCAGAGACGACAACAGGGAGCTGTACAAGTGCTTGCCACGGCAAACTCCGAAAGATGGAGTAGAGTCGAGGAAAGCTCAAGCCCCGGCCATACGCTGCGGTGTGGCGAAAGAAGAGTACAGGGTGGTCTCGGACACCAAACCGAGATACGGAGTCTCACCCGTGGAGTGAGAACGGGCCCGAAGCCCGAAGGAGCCTCGTGAGAGGTAGAAGGCAGTAGTAATTCACTGCCGGTACGCTGGAAGCCGTAGGAAATGACGGTGGAAACGCTCCGACGGAGTGAACGGGAAGCTCGATGAGAGAATCGGTGAATCGAGCTTGCGGATTCTGAGAACAGCCGCGCGTACAGCGAAAGCTGGCGGAGAAGACTCAGAGGGTTGCTAACAGACCAGAGAATAGCCCAGAGCCCACTGGAAGTCCAAAAAGGGAGTCGTGGTCGCCAGAAAGCCACGGAAGAAACTGCGAGAGTTGTGAGTTTGCAGTGGTAACTCGGACCGAGCCTGGCACCTTCGTGAGAAGGCGAGCAAGCGAAAAAGCGGGGGCGGAACTGCTAGGGAGCAGTCATCAGCGGGATTGGAAGTCTTTTGAGACCGCAGGTGGTTGAACAACCGCGACACGAGAGTGTGAAAAATGGAGCAGGGGTAGCGTGCATACCAGAGTTACGCGCAGCGCTTCGTCTGAAGACATTCGAAGCGTGGCCCGACGCGAAGTCTTCGGTCCCGGTGACGGGAGTGAAGTTTGGGAGAACGGGGTTGCCGGCAACGGCAGCAAACGTCGTCCAAGCGCCGAACGATGCGGAACTTGGGAGCCTGGTGCAGGAGAGGTTGGCGGCCAGGCAACAGAGGTGCTCGACATGCTGTGCCCCCGTAAGGGCGAAAGAGAGCGCGAAAAACCGTCGTTGCAGCTTCCGAGGCGAAACGACGATTGCACGACGAGGTTACGGCACTCGCGGGCATACAAAAGGCGCTAATTCTTTTCTAGAATTAGCGCCTTTTTAGTCTATCTTTTAATAATCTGTTAGATTCAGGTCACGCTCTTGCCCTGAACTGCCCTGGAAATAAACGAGACCACGAGCAGTACCAGAAAGACGAAGAACAAGACCTGAGCTATTCCGGACGCTGCTCCGGCGAGGCCTCCGAAACCGAAGAGCGCCGCGATCAGGGCCAGGATAAAAAAAGTTAAAGACCAGCTAAGCATATGTAAACTCCTTTGCTCCGGAAGTTGAATCCACAGGAGATATTTGTATGCTTAGATTATCGGGAAGGGGTGGACGCGTTAATGTTCGATAGCATTCAAGTCGACTATACTTTTGGCGTAGAGTCTAGAGCACTACTCTTTTTTCAAAAGGTCCCGGATTTCGGCCAGGAGCTTGATGTCTTCGGTTGGCTCGGCGGGTGCTTCGGGGGCAGGCGGCTCTTCATTTTTCCAGCGATTGATCGCCTTCACCATCAGAAAGATACACATCGCCAGGATCATAAAATCCATGACGGTTTGAAGGAAGGCGCCGTACTTCCAGATCACGGCGGGGGCTTCTCCTTGAGCCTCCTTGAGGGTTACGCCCAGGTTGGAGAAATCGACGCCCCCTATCACCAAACCCAGGGGCGGCATGACCACGTTATCGATAAAGGAGGTGACGATCTGGCCGAAGGCACCACCGACGATCACGCCGACCGCCATATCCATCACGTTGCCCTTGACCGCAAACTCTCGAAATTCGGACATGAAACTCATGTAAAAGGTACTCCTTCGATGCCGTATCGGAATCGTGTTGCCTTCTCTGGACCAAACCTTCACCCTAGTTCGAAAAGGAAATCCTACCGGGGAAGTCTTGATTCGAGCTCTTCTAGTCGGTGGAGCACGGAAGGCGTCAGGAGCCTTTCGCGTTCGATCGCGGTGGCGCAAAGTTGCAGGTCTTGTTTCCGGCCGGCCACCTGTTGACCGAGGTCCAATTGTTGCTTGGCCAGGTTGAGATGACCGGCCACCCCGCTCAGGGTCTCGGCGTCGCTCTCCAGCCCTTCACTAAGGAGACAGCCACGGGCTTCGTCCAGACTCTCCAGGCCGCGATCCAGTTCGCTTTGAACGAGTTCGAAGACCTGATTGAGGGAGCTTGAGACCTCTTGGAGATAATCTTGCAGCGATTCCTCGGAGATCTCGCCCTCCTGGCTCTGAAATTTTTGGGTCAGTGCTTCCACGTTCTTGAACAGGTCTTCTGGATTCATTCTGCTCGCCTCATATGAATATAGAAGCGGTGGGGGCTGGGAGCACTGGTCTTCCACCAGGCAAAGGGGCTCTCGAAGGAGTCCACCAGTACCAGGTGTGGGCAACTAAAGGAATAGGTCAGCGAGATCGCGATCGCCCCTGCTCTCAGCTCGGCCAACTTTTCTTGAATGCTCGCTCTGAGTTCATCGCTGAAGGTCGTGGCGGCGATGTAAACGATGTCGTAAGTCTCCATCCTGACCTCTTTGATATCGGCTTCGGCAAAGGTCGCTTGCGAATGAAACCGAGACGCGGCTTCCCTGGCAAACCGGATCACCGAGGGAACCACATCGACGCCGTGGGCCCGTCCCAGTACTCGAGAGGCCACCAGAACCGGGAGTCCGCACCCACATCCGATATCGAGAAAGGAATCTCCGGGACCGGCGGCCACCCGGCCAAGAGCCTCCGTAAAAGCTCGAGCACCGGTGGTTCCGTGGATGAGCGATCCGGAGTCGTCGCGTCCAAGAAGTTCCGGCGCCACCGCAAGGGCAGCCTCTACCGCTTGCTCGCTGAAAAAATACGATTGGAGTTCCTCGAGATCGGCGATCGCGGTGGGCGGTGGCGGGTTTAGCTCCGACTTAGGTACGGCAAAGTACTGTCGGCCGTTGGTGATCATCCGACTCTTGGTCACGGGCGACCAGCGCTCCACGTTGTACGGGTGGAGCGCCTGCGAGTCTAGCGGATAGAGTCGTGCTTTTTTATCGAAGTAAAGCAAGGAGGGGCATCAGGCTTTTTTCGTGCTGCTGGTCTTGGCTGGCGTGGAGGCTGCGGGAGTGCTGCTGCTGGTCTTGGCCGGCGTGGAGGCCGCGGGAGTGCTACTGCTGCTGCTGCTGCTGAAACTGCTGGCACTGGAGGCGTAGTTGTTGTACGCCTTGCCCACCTTGCTGTGCCAGCTTTTGTCGGTAGCCCACCCGGAGCCGTTTCCGTTGACCGCCTGCAGTTGGTGAGCGATCGGCATGCTTTCGTTGGAGCCGAATTTTTTTCGGAGATTGGAGAAGGTCTTGGCGCCGGAATAGATCTGATTGACCGCTCCGTCCCATTTTCGAGGCGTGTTGGGACTGGAATCGAAAGCGCCTACCCCCATGTGTTTGCGGGTCCCCACTCCGAGTTTGCCGTGGTTTGTCTCGTGTTTGCTGATGGAGGCTAGAACCAGGGGATCCACGCCGTGCTGTTTACCGGCGGCCACGAAATGCGAGCCTAAACCCTGCCCTTCCAGGGGGGTGCCGTTGAGTTTTGATTCGATAAACTCGGCCATCTTTTTTTCGTCTCCGGCAAGCTCCGGAGGGACCTGGTTGGTCTGGTCGAGGGGGGCGGTATCGTTTCCGCCATCGGCTCCGTTGGTACCTCCGATGGGGGCGGTTCCCCCACCGTTGTCACCACCACCTGAAGGGGGCGCGCCTCCACCGTCGCCGGAGGGGACACCGCCTCCGCCTGCGGGGGGTGCTCCGCCGCCGTCACCAGAAGGGGCTCCGCCTCCGCCGGCCTCTCCGCCGCCTGCTGGAGGAGCTTCACCGCCGCCGCCTCCGGCTGGAGTGCCGCCCTCCTGACCCTGTCCTTGTCCTGTGAGTTGGGCCAATTCGGCTTTTAGGGCTTCCAGTTTCTGGGTCAGCCCCTGGACTGACTCTTGATCCCCGGCCTGTTGAGCTTGAGCCAGCTGTTGCTCGGTCTGGGCGATCTCTTGCTTGAGCTGTTCGATCCTTTGCTCGGGAGTCGGCTGTTGGTCCTGTCCCATTCCGAAAGCCTGCATCAAGGCTTGCATCATCTGCCCGAGATCACCATCCTGTCCTTGCGCTTCCGGAGAGAGCGCGCCGCCATCGCCCAGAGGGAGGGTCGGGTTTGCGGCACCATTGGCTAGCGGGTTGGCTCCGGCCAGTGGGCCGGCGCTTCGGAGGGGTCCGATTCCTTGGAAGGAGGTGGGGTTGATCATTTTTTGTCCTTTGAGTTTGGCTTTCTCCCAGTTTAGGGGCAAGGAGTTTTTTCGCAGGTTCGTGTCTGTTGACGTGCAATCTCAATCATTACAAATCTATTGCCATTGTGTAAACAATTATGAATGAGCGTCCATGAAAAACCGATTCTTGCCCTGCTACGGCAGTTTTGCCCTGAGACCTTACCTCGACCAGGAGCAGTCCCGGAGGTGTGGCTCGCTGACCGGAAATATCGAACATCACGAGCTGCACTCGAAGCTGCTCGGGAAGAGAGAGTTGGTGATCTACCTACCGCCGGGTTATAGCAAGTACGACAACTACGCTTATCCCCTGGCCTTGCTGCAGGACGGTCAGAATATCTTCAATCAGAGTACTGCGGTGTTCGGCGTGGAGTGGGGCGCCGATGAAACAGCAGAGCAACTCATCGTGGAACAAAAGATGGAACCCACGATCCTGGTGGCGATCTACAACAGCCCCCACCGGATCGACGAGTACACCCCGTTTCCCGACCCGAGTCACGGCGGTGGAAAGGCTTCGCTTTACAGCCGTTTTCTGCTGGAGGATGTTCTTCCGTTTTTGGAAGAGAGGTACGCCGTGACCCGGCAACGCTCTCAGCGGGCCGTGATCGGGTCCAGTCTGGGAGGGCTGCTGGCCCTGTATCTTGGGTGGTACCGAAACGAAACCTTTGGCTTGATAGGGGCGCTCTCCCCCTCGCTGTGGTGGGGAAACCGGGGGCTGATCACCGCCATCGCGGGCGGGGAGAGGCCGCAGTTGCCGCTTCGAATCTGGTTGGATGCTGGTACCCTTGAATCGGAGGCCGATGCCAACCAGAACGGGGTGCCCGACCTCCTGGACGACCTTCGAACCTTGCGGGCGGTTCTGCGTGGCCATGGCTTTGAAGAGGGGGTTCACCTCTTTTACCAGGAAGTGGAAGGAGCCACCCACGATGAGCGCTCCTGGAGCGAGCGGATAGGTCAGGTCTTCACCAGCTTTTTCCCCAAGCAGAATAACCCAGCCCGATTCTATCGTCGCTAGGAGCGTGTCGGAGTAGTCGGACCGAGCAGAGCGAAGGACATTTTGTCCAGGCGGATAGTGAAATTTCATCCTAATATCGGCCATATTCGGTTGAAATGAGCTATTCGCATGGACAATAATGAACGAGTTCTGCGACGGGAGACTACTCCGACACGCTCCTAGGCTCGAGTCTACTTGCGGTACCAGCGAACCCGACGACCCAGCTTGAGGTTGTGAGGGACTTCGGACATGCCGTTGACCGAGGCCAGATGGGGGTCGTACTCGAATTCCATGCCTGGCTTACCGTCAACGTTTTGCCTGGGCGGTACGTAGTAGGTGTGCTCCAGCCAGGGAGTCACGGTCTCGGAGGCCTCATCGTTTTCGAAGTCAGCCATTTTGGCGTTTCTCATGTGGCCGAATGAACCGGTACCTACGATGCGAACCGTTTGCAGGTTTTCCAGATAAGAACTGGACTGAGCGTAGGCGATCTTCAGGACTCCCCCCTGAAAAGAGACCTGCTTCACCTTGCGCTCAATCCCCAGCACTCCGTTGACCGGGACGTAGTGGGGGTTGTCGGGGTGATCGATCCAACTCCGCGCATCGGTGGTCGGTACTCCATCCACAAAGGCGCCGTTCATCTCCAAGACATTGTTTTCGTCCAGGGCGTGGAGGGGAGGATCGGAGGCCTTGCCGTCTCCTGCGATCAACTCCAGCAGACTGGTGGGATCCGAGACCGTCTTGTCTTCAAAAGAGGAAGTGAGGGAGTAGATCCGATCCGGAGTAGCCACCGAGACTTTTTTGTGCACCGGCACCCCTGCCTGGGCAGAAGCTTCGGTGGGAAACTTCTTGTTGAAGTCGCCCTTGAGATAGACGGTGGAGGCCGAGGCCACGGTGAGATCGCTTGCGAATTCTGCAGCGTTGACCAGTCGGATGGGGCCTTCGGAATAAAGCAGACCGTTATCGGGCCAGGCTCCCGAGGCTCCCAGGGCCGCCACGTCGATCTCCTTGACCTTGACCAATCTCTCTTCCGACTCGTTGTAGAACTCCACCTCCTCGACCCAGGGAGCGGTGGTGGAGGAATCGATGGTCAGGCCCGCGTGCCGGGAGTAGTAACCACCCGGCAAAAAGGTCTCTCGCAGGACCGTGGACTTCGTCTGGGCCCCCATAGAACGGTCGGCGACCGCTCCTTTCCAGCGGGAGTGGGCGCTATTGGGGTTGGTCTCTGCTTCGCCCCAGTCCGAGTGAAGGGAGTCGTAGGCGTTGCCCGGGCCAACGAATCCTTGCTCGTAGCCTTCCAACAGGGCTGAGTCTCCCGTGCTTGTGTTGACGATCTCGACCGTGCCCCCATCATCGGCGTGGCCCCACGGATCAACGTGACGGATGATCTTGCCGCCCGAGGTCAAGCTATTGGTGGTCAACACCAAAGTAGGGTTGGTGGTCGTCTCAAACGCGCCCAACAAGCCGGGGGTTTCGAAGGGCCGCAGATAGACATCGCCATTGGCGTGGATATCCCCACTGAAGGACTGGTTATAGCTGCCGGTAAAATCCGCCAGATCACCGTTGTCGTACATCACGAGGTCCTGCATGGAAGAGATCTCTCCCTCCAGGACGTGGGTTTCATTGAGTCGACCGACACGAGCCTGGCAGGTGATTTCGAAAGTACCGGCACTGGGGCGAACGATCTGAAAGCGAAACCTCTCGGTAACCCCGGAGAAGGTGTAGGAGTCTTCCCAGGGGTCGCCGGGCTCCCACTCCCACACGTACCAGCCTTCGCTATCTCTCTCCAGTCCGAAGCTGTCACCCGTGTCTATCAAAAGTTTAGGATCGGCATCGTCCCGGGCGGCGCCGTCGGACCCGTGAGTATCAGAAGAGAAGTTGTCGGCCTGCATCAACCGGTAAGCGATATTGATTCCGGATTCGGCCAGGTAGAAGGCCTTGGCCCGCTGCTGAGATTGCAGAGCGTAGCCGCTGCCGAAGGTGATGGAATGCGCCACCGTGATGGCCAAAATGAGGGCCAGCGGAACAAACATGAGAGTGAGCGCAAGGATGGTACCCCTGTTTTTCATAGACCGTTTCTCACCACAACCGTGGAACTTAGTTTTTGGACGGTGGTGTCTCCTTTGATCGGTTTGAGCTTGTACTCCACTTCAAACGTTATACCAGATCTACTGGGAGTGAGCACGGTTCGAAAGCCCGTGCTGCCGTCGATGTATGCGTCGAACACCTTCAGGCTGCCCCCGGAAAGTAGGGTGGGATCGATCTCGCTGGGGTAGATGGAGGCCGTGGGGGCCACTCCTTCTATGTAGTAATAGACAGCTTCGTGGGCTTCGGGGTTGCGGTGGTCGGGTTTTTGCCTGGGTCGCGTGAAGGCATAGCAGATCTTAAAGGTAGGGGGCCCCGCCGAGTTTTCCGGCACCGCGAAAATAAGGCCGTTGCCTTCGCTGTCCACGTCCGGCACGATCACATCCACCCCTTGGATTTGGTAGGTCTCGGGCGGATAGATAAAGGAGGCCGCGCGCAGATCGTTTTGTAGTTGGGTCACGAAGGAGCGCAGTTGCTGGCGGGGTTCGGTCCGGGCCAGGAGTCCCACCTTGCTTCGGTTCAAAACATTCAGGGTGGTGATCACGATCTGCATCAAGGCCATCAACAAAACAGCCGTCACCAGCACCTCCGGGATAGTCAAGGCCGAAAGGCGACGCTTCACGGGGTCGGCTCCGCCAGGGATACCGAGAGCGTCAGGGCCCGCCCACCGTGGGCCCGACTGCTGTCGGGAACGCTGGGATCGTTGGGATCGACGTGATAAATGGAGACGGAGACCTTTTTGATGCCCTTGGGCAGTTCCTTGACTCCCTGTTCGTAAAGGTAGGCGGGATCGATACAGGGAGTAAGGCCGGTGGAGGTCAGAGACTGGTAGTTTTCCAGGATCCGCGCCTCATCGACCCGGGCTTCGAGCAACCCCTGGGCCAGAGCCAGGACCTCCGTCTGCTCGCTATCGTTTTGCTCCAGATAAGACGATTGGATCAAGATGCCCAACACGGCCAGGACCACCAGGGTCAAGACGACCATGCCGATCAAGACCTCGGCCAGGGTCGAGCCTCTTGTGTATTCAGGTTCGGCCATGCTTCGATTTTCCGGACGTCCGGCCGGGAACCTGCCTGCGGTGTTCGCCGCTCAAAGGATTTCCTCTTCTGGATTCAAGGAACCGTTTTCCGGGCAGATAATAACGCTGCAGAAGAGCCGGAAGGATAGAAAATTATGTTAGATATGCAAGCAGATGTACCCAAAGTGGCGGCGGCCCTGGCCGCTTCCTTGATCGCTTCCGACGGGGTGATCGAGGATGAGGAGAGGGAAGTGGCCGTGGAGATGGGTCGCCGGATGGTGCCTGGCTTTTCCAATCTCACATTTGAGACGCTTCTGGAGGGGCTGGACGACTTGCCTTCGGCTTACGAACTCGCCGAGCAACTCCGGGACCTCTTAGACGACGAGGACAAAGACCGCATCATCAATTATCTGGTCGCCATCGCCGCCGCCGACCGGCAGATCGTGGAAGTGGAAAACCAGGAACTGCAAGCGGTGGCTGATGCCCTGGGCGTGCCGCTGCCACCCCTGGCCGTGCTAAACCACGAAGACTGATATCTTTATACTAAATAAAGCTGGGAGTCAGTTCTAGATTCCCACCAATACTGGCTGGCTCAAAATAGTCCACATGGACTAGTCATATCAGCCTTTCGGAGTATTCACAGCTAAGAGGCGACTGGCTTAACCTACCATCACACACCATATTCGGAGGACGTTATGGCAAGCCGCTCGGAGCTGATCGAAGAGCTACTTTGGGACCTGGACCACTACTACCCTGAGCATGAAATTCTTGAGGAAGCGTGGGAGATCTTCAACGATGAAGACGACCTCCCTAATGCGCTGGTCAAAAAACTCAAGAGAATGCTCAAGAGAGCGACCGGCGACGCGGCTTAGTCCGACAGCCCGGCCTTGACAGCAAAAATGGCTGCGGCCACACGGTCTTTCACGCCCAGACGGCGTAATAGATTGGCCACGTGGGTCTTGGCCGTTTTTTCTGAGATCACCAGGCTTTCCCCGATCTCCTTGTTGGACAAGCCTTGCCCCAAGAGCCGTAAGACCTCTTGTTCTCGTGGGGTCAGATCACCGACCACCTTCTGGTGAGTCTCTAAGGGCGTTATCTTAGATTGGCGCGTGCGCTGAAACTCGTTGAGTAAGCTCAAGGTACTGCGGGGGTGCAACACCCCTTTGTTGGCGGCCACGGTCCGTATCCCGGCCACCAGTTCGTCGATCGAGGCGTCCTTCAAGAGGTACCCTCGAGCTCCCGCGGCGATCGATTCGAACAGCGGACGTTCATCTTCGACGGCGGTGAGGATAAGGATCTTCACGTCCGAGCCCATCTGAGTTAGTCGACGGGTCACTTCAACGCCGGAGATGTCCGGCAGGTTCAGATCCAGCACCAGCACCTGAGGGCGGTGCTTGCGACAGACTTCGATGGCTTCTCCTCCATTGCAAGCTTGAGCTACGACCTCAAGATCGGAGCAGCCGGCCAGAGTGTTGACCAGCATCTGACGTACCATGCGATGATCGTCGGCAATGACGACTTTGGTCGGCTTTTGTTCATCCATCCGTCGGTCTCATTTGGGTACTGCTTTGAAAACACCTCGTGAAGGAACCCCGTATAAAGAGGGTTCGAAAGGACCGAGTGGAGTATTCCCAAATAGCCACGGACTGCCATAATTCAGCTTAATAATGAAAATCGTTTTTCTTCATAACCTGCAATCCGAACCAACCCCTGAACAGGCCGAATTCGACACCCCTGAGACGGTGGCTGCGATCAGCAGGGCTTTAGAGGAACTGGGGCACACGGTTCTACCCCTCGATGCGGCTGCTAGCCTTCCGTACCTGGTGGCCTCGTTGCAGTCAGCCCACGCAGACCTGGTGCTCAACACTGCCGAAGGAACGCGCGGCCGTGGTCGGGAGGGGTTTTTCCCCGGGTTACTCGAGCAGTTGGACTTGCCGCACACCGGTTCCGACTCTTATGTTTGCACTTTGACTCTGGACAAACGGCTAACCAATCTGTTGATGGCATCGGCCGGTATTCCGGTTCCCAGATCGGTTCTGCTCACCAGGGTCTCGGGACTCTCTCAAGTGGATCTGCGATTTCCCGTGATCGCCAAACCCAACTTTGAAGGCAGCTCCAAGGGCATCGACCAAAACTCCGTGGCCACCGACGCCGAAGAGCTCCACCTTACCGTCAAACGCTTACTCACCGACTATCCGGCAGGGATTCTGGTGGAGGAGTTTATCGACGGTCGTGATGTCACGGTTCCTTATCTTGAGGGAGTGGGGGTTCTGGAGCCGGCTCATTACGAATTTGCCGGACCCCAGGGGCGCTATTCGATCTACGACTTCGAACTCAAGCAGCATCGCCCCGACGATGTCAGGGTGGTCTGCCCTGCCGAGATAACTGGGAGCATCCGCAAGAAGCTTCAGGCCTTCACCAGAACCGCCATCAATGTTCTCGGGATTAGAGACTTCGGTCGGGTGGACTATCGGGTTACTCCCCGGGGCGAGGTCTACCTGATCGAGGTCAACGCCTTACCGTCTCTGGAACCCGGGGCCGCCATCTATCTGGCCGCCAAGCAAAACGGCTATCCTGAAGTGCGAGACGTCCTGGGGGCTGTTATAAAGAGCGCGCTCAAGCGCCAGAAGAAGAGCGGTCTTCGGCCCAGACTCGAAAAACCGCTCCGAGTGGGGGTCATTCACAACCTCAAGCGAGTTGCGGCAAACCAGCGAGATGACAGCGAGGCCGAGTTCGATTCGCAGGCTACGGTGGACGCGCTCTGTCGGGCGGTGGAAGCAGCGGGCCATAAAGCGATTCCTCTGGAGGCAAGGCAGGAACTTCCCTCCCAACTCTCCGAGATCGATGTGGCCTTCAACATCGCCGAGGGACAGCACGGGCGTTATCGGGAGTCTCAGATCCCGGCCCTTCTGGAGCTTTTAGATATTCCTTTTACCGGCTCCGAGGCAGGCTCACTGGCGGTTTGTCACGATAAAGCTCTGGCCAAACGGCTGGTCTTTCAGGCCGGGGTGGCTACCCCCAGGTTTCAGCTTATGACCTCAGCCCGGGCTCCTCTGGAAAAAGGGCTGGATTTTCCCTTACTGGTCAAGCCGGTGGCGGAAGGGAGCTCCAAGGGAGTGGCCCTGCGCTCCGTGGCGACCGACGAAAGAGCTCTGCGCGAAGTGGTGGAGGAGTTGTTGGACCGGTATTCACAACCGGCTCTGGTCGAGACTTTTTTGAGCGGACGAGAGTTTACCATGGGAGTGCTGGGAGGGGAGCGCAAGCTCAGAATTTTGCCGATTATGGAAATCATTTTTAGCAATGGTTCCAAGCATCCCATTTATTCCTTTGAGAACAAGCTGGGAGAGGATGCACAGGTCAGGTTTCAGGTACCCGCCGAAGTGGACCCGAAGCTGCAAAAAAGACTGGAGCAGTCAGCCCGAACGGCTTTTCGGGCCCTGGGTTGTCGCGATGTCGCCCGTATCGATTTTCGTCTGGATGCTCGGGGTGAGGTCAATTTTATCGAGTGCAACCCTTTACCGGGGCTTTCGCCTGGTTTTTCAGACTTGTGCGTCATCGCCCAGGCAGGCGGCCTGGAGTACGATGAATTGGTGGCCCAGATTCTGGGCCCCGCCATCCGCCGTCACCGGATGAGAAAGAGGGAACGCCGTTGAGATGTAGAGCCAGGGATCTGGGCCTGAGGATTGGCCGACACCGCGTCGGCAAATGGAACGCCATCACCGACGTGGCGGGAGTTCAGGTGGGTCACGCCACCCTGATCCAGGGGAGCGGAAAGCTTCGCCGGGGAGAGGGTCCTGTGCGCACCGGGGTTACTGCCATCCTACCCAATGAGGGGAACGTCTTTTCCGAGCGACTCCACGCGGGCGGGTTTGTCCTGAACGGGGCCGGGGAAGTGTCTGGATTCACTCAGGTTCAGGAGTGGGGACTGCTGGAGACACCTATTGCTCTCACCAACACTCTGAGTGTGGGCGCCGTTTCAGCCGGGATCGTGGATTATATGCTGCAGGCTCACCCCGGCATCGGTCGGGAGCACGACGTGATCATCCCCCTGGTGGGAGAGTGCGATGACTCCTGGCTCAATGACATCGGGGGCGGCCACGTGCGCACTGAACACGTGGCCCAGGCCATCGAAGCGGCCGCTTCGGGTCCTGTGGCCGAGGGAAACGTGGGAGGCGGTACGGGGATGATGACCTTTGATCTCAAAGCCGGTATCGGGACCTCTTCGAGAGTGCTGGAGGAGTCCGAGGGTGGCTTCACCGTAGGGGTGCTGGTGCAGTCCAACTTCGGCACGCTGGAACACATGCGGATCGCCGGACGCTTCGTGGGTCCTGATCTTCAGGAGAGGATGAAGTATCAGGCCAGGCCGGGCATCGCTGGGAGCATCATCACCGTGGTGGCCACCGACGCCCCTTTGCTTCCCCACCAACTCAATCGTCTGGCCAAGCGGGCGGCTCTGGGTATCGCTCGTCTGGGCTCTTACGCGGCCCACGGCTCGGGAGAGATCGTGGTCAGTTTTTCCACCGGAAATCGCATCCCCCGAAAGCCCCGAAAGAAAGTCTATCGATTGAAGATTTTAGGAGACGCCTTCGTGAATCCACTGTACGAAGCCACGGTGGATGCCACTGAAGAGGCCATCCTGAACTCCCTTTTTCAGGCCGAAACCATGAAGGGAGCCCAGGACCGGGTAGCCAGCGAACTGCCCATCAAGCTGGTCGAAGAACTCTTAAAATCGGAGAGGGGGATCTTATGAACGCCCAGATCGTTCGTCCCGGCACTTTCGAGCCTGCCAAGCACTACTATCAGCGGGCTCTCAACGCGACCATTCACCCCATGGTAGCCTTTTTCATGCGCTTATCGAGGGATCGATTGGTCAGCCGCTACTGCCACCTGAACCCCACCGTCGATCCCCAGGCGCTGCTGGAGGTATTGACCTATCAACCACGGTTTTTCCGCTGGTCGGGCGTGGACCTTTTCAACGTGACCAGCGAAGAGGGGTATCGGGAGATGATCCTGATCGAGACCAACTCTTCGCCTTCCGGACAGAAGTCCATGCCGCTGGTGGCCGACGAGAAGGAAGAGGGCGGGTACCAGGTCCTGGTGGAGAGTGTGCTGGCCCCTATCTTTAAACGAATCCGCAAAGAGAAGGGCAAACAGGCCGGAGTTCTGGCCGTGATCTACGACAAAAACCTGATGGAAGTCTCGGGCTACGCCGCCTCGCTTGCCCATCATACCGGAGAAGAGGTGTACCTGGCTCCCTTCATGTTAAGCGATCCGGACCCGCCCTGCCGCTTTCGAGACCGGACCCTGGAGGTGCGAGACGACTACGGTGTCTGGCATCCGGTCCGGGGGGCCTTTCGCTACGTAACGCAAAAGCCGTGGCAGCGCATTCCTCTGTCTTCTAAGACCACCATCATCAACCCGGTCCAGGCCTGTCTGGCGGGTGGTCGCAATAAAGCCGTGGCCTCCATGGCCTACGAATTGTTCAATGCCGAACTGGCCGGTACGGGGCTGGCCATCCGGGTGCCGGAAACCATCAAGGACATCAGTAAGTCCGAGGTACCACTGTTGGTGCGCCGCATGGGGGGGCACGCCGTGGTCAAGGTGCCTTACTCCAACGCCGGACAGGGTGTCTTCACCATCACCAATGCCCAGGAATTGGCCGCCTTTATGGAGCGCGACCATCCCTACGAGCGCTTCATTGTCCAGAGCCTGGTGGGCAACTATCTCTGGAGTTCTCACGGCTCCAAGGGGCGCTTTTATCACGTGGGCATGCTGCCCAACAAGAAAAATGAGATCTTCGTGGCGGACGCGCGCATGATGGTGTGCTGCGGAGACGACGGCTTCCACCCGGTGGCGGTTTACGGGCGTAAGGCTCCGCAGCCTCTGCAGAGCAAGCTCGACGGGGCGATCTCCTCCTGGGAGATGCTGGGGACCAATCTGTCGGTAAAGAAGGGGGCCGACTCCTGGGACTCCGACACCAGCCGTCTGGTGCTCATGGATAGACGGGATTTTAATACCCTGGGACTGAGTCTGGACGATCTGCTGAAGGGGTTTGTGCAAGCGGTGCTGGCCACCGTGGCCATCGACAAAATGGCCTGCAACCTGACCACCCAGAAGGGGCGCTTTCGACTGAAGCTGTACCAGGCTCTCAACGACGAACCGGCTCTTCTGGAGGAGATCAGGATGGGCAACCCTGGCGAGGTCAAGGTTTGAGAGGTCGCTGGCGGCCCATCGACGTCAACGACTTTGAGGCTGGTCGTCGCCAGGACTTCTGGTTGCCTCTTTATGAGTCGGCCTCCAGTGACGCCGTGCGGGTCCCTTTCATCGTGGCCGGTGGATTGCAGGACGGACCGGTGCTGGGCGTCTGCGCCGCCGTGCACGGCAATGAACTCAACGGCATCAAGATCATCCACAGTCTGTTGAAAGAGCTCGATCTTCGCAAGCTGAAGGGCTCGCTGGTGTGTGCCCCGATCGTCAACGTGCCCTCCTACAACGCCGGCATCAGAAACTTCGTGGACGGGATAGACCTCAATCACGTCTTCCCTGGAAAGTCCGACGGAAAGCCCGCCGAGCAGTACGCCCGGGCCTTTTGCAAGACCTTCATCCCCTCCCTCGACTACCTGATCGATATCCACACCGCCAGCGAAGGCCGGATCAACACCATGTACGTGCGTTCGGACATGGCCGACCCGAAGTCCAGGCAGATGGCGGTCGACTTCAATCCTCAGATCATACTGCACGCCAAAGGGGGAGACGGCACCTTGCGAGCCGCCGCCCGGCGCAGAAAGGTCTCAGCCATCACGGTGGAGGCCGGGGATCCCGCCGTCATTCAGGGACGCATGGTGTACGAGGGTGAGATCGGAGTGCTCAACGTGATGAGGGGGCTCGGCATGCTGGAGGGAGAGAAGCAGACCTTCCGCGATCCTGTGGTGTGTAGCAGTTCGCGTTGGATAAGGTCGAACACCGGGGGGCTTTTGGAGACCAGATTTAAGTTGGGAGAGCGGGTTGAGAAGGGACAGATCCTGGCCATCACCCGAGACCCGTTCGGCAACAAGACCAACGAGTACGGAGCGCCCCACTCCGGCATCGTGATCGGGATGTCTACCAACCCCTCGGCCGGGTCAGGAACTCGGTTTTGTCACCTTGGCCTGGAGGGTGATGTGAAGTGAATTTCTGGTTGTTCACTCATCTGCTGGATTCACCCGGCAACGCTCTCATTACACAAGAGGGCTCCCGCAGGGGTCACCTGGTTCGTCTGGTTCGCCCCGGCGAACTCACTTTCAGTCTGGGGTCGAAACCGGCCCAGAGACCCGACCTGATCTTTACCAGGACGGGTAGCTCCGCACCGGCTGCGGCCCTGGCCAGACTTGCTGTTTTGGAAGAGCAAGGGTTGCGCTGTCTCAACTCTTCGGTGAGTCTGCGCTGCAGCCGGGATAAGGCTATCTGTTACGCCCGGCTGGCCTCGGCCGGAGTGCCGATTCCGAAAACGGTGGTGGTAGGGAAAGAGGACTGGGGTTGGCTGGAAGAACTGCCTGGCCCGCCCTGGATCGTGAAGTTGTCGGTCAGTACCAAAGGGCAGGGTGTGTGCCTGGTGGAGAGTGAGCGGAGCCTGAGGTCGGTGGTGGATGCCCTGGCCGGGGGCGCTGAATCCTCGGTCCTGGTGCAAGAGTTCGTGGAGCAGGCCCGGGGCTCCGACATACGGGTGTTGGTTCTGGGGGGAGTGGCCCGGGTGGCCGCCAGGCGCAGCGCTGTGTCTTCCCACGAGTTTCGCTCCAATGTGTATCTGGGAGGCAAAACGGAAACTCTTGAGATGACCAACGAAATAGCAGATATCGCGGTGCAAGCGACTCGAGCGGTGGGCCTGGAGGTGGCCGGAGTGGATCTTTTAGAAACGGGGAACGGATTCGTGGTGGTCGAGGTCAATGGCTCACCTGGACTGACGGCCTCACCAAGGCTGCCCGGTGCACTCATGGATTACTTGGAGGAAGTGGCAAAATGAATGTGGTCATCTTGATCACCGATTTTGAAAGAAAGAAAGCGGTTCACACAACCATAAGACTAGGTCGTGAGCTGACCAATCGGGGCCATCTGGTGTGGTTTGTCACCCCCGGCGATTTTTCGCTGGACCCCCAGGACAAACTCTGGATGAACGCCCGGCGAGTGCCCCGTTCGAAATACAATCAGTCTCCCTCTTATCTCAAGGATCTTTTAGAAAATCCGGTCCTTGAGCCGGTCAAGGCGGCCGATACGGATCTTCTGTTTCTGCGGGACAACCCGTCGAAATACGATGTCACCGGGCAGTGGGCCAGACCCACCGGTGCGATCTTCGGTAGAATGGCGGCCAAGGAAGGCGTGGTGGTGGTCAACGACCCCAACGCTCTGGCCATATCGGTCAACAAGTTGTACTTTCAAAGCTTTCCTCGAGAGGTCCGCCCCCTCACCCTCATCACTCGAAATCGCTCAGAGATCAAAGAATTTGCCCAGCACCTCAAGGGCGACATGGTGCTCAAGCCTCTCCAGGGTTCTGGAGGAGAAGGCGTTTTTTTGGTGCGCAAGGCCGAAAATTACAACCTCAACCAATTGACCGACGTCATCACCCGAGACGGCTACGTGATCGCCCAGGAGTATTTGCCGGCCGCCTCCGAGGGCGACCTGCGCATCTTTTGCATGAACGGCGAGCCGTTGCAGGTCAAGGAGAAATACGCGGCTTTCCAGCGGATACGCAGCGGCGACGATATCCGTAGCAACCTGCACGCCGGGGGCACCATGACCGCAGCCACGGTCACCCCCACCGTGCTGCGCTTGTGTGAATTGGTCAAGGAGCAACTCATCGCCGATGGGCTCTTTTTAGTGGGGCTCGACATCGTGGGTGACAAAATTATGGAGATCAACCTGTTTTGTCCGGGTGGGATCGAGGGCATGGAGCACAACGAAGGAGTCAATTTTTCCCGGAGCATCGCCAAAGAGCTGGAGGCAAAAGTGGAGGTTGCCGGGGCTCACAAGCGCTCCTTCTGCAACCGCACCCTGGCCACCCAAAAATGTAGGGTCTAGAGGCCCTAATCGATCAAGACTTCTGTGAAGAGCTTATGCAGGCGATGATCGCCGGTGAGTTCTGGGTGGAAAGAGGTGGCCATGATCTTTCCCTGGCGCACGGCCACGATCTGCTCCTGGTGGGTAGCCCAGACCTCGACCTGCGGGTCCAAGAGCGAAGTGACCTTGGGAGCGCGGATGAAGACCGCGGAGAACGGTTCACCCTTCAGGGGGGCGACCTCTAAAGGCACCTCACAGCTTTCCAGTTGGCGCCCGAAAGCGTTGCGCTCCACCCGGATGGGGAGGTGCCCCAGCCCCTCCTGGCCGGGGATTCCGTTGCTGATCTCGCGGGCCAGCAGAATCATTCCTGCGCAGGTCCCCCAGACCGCCAGTCCCTCCTCCAGAGCCCGGGCCAGCGCTTGGTCCAATCCGAACCGCTTCATGAGCTTTTCCAGAGTGGTGGACTCCCCACCCGGGATGATCAGACCCTTGAGTCCCTCGAAATCCTGAGCTTGCCGGACCTCCCGACTTTCCACCTCGATCTCCGTGAGCATCCGGCGGTGCTCGGCCACGGCACCCTGGAGGGCCAAGACACCGAGCAAGCTACCAGCCCCGACCGGCCATGAGCTCTTCGGGTGCCAGGGAGCGGATCTCGATGCCCTTCATGGGGGTTCCGATACCCTTGCTGTACTCGGCCAGCTTTTGGGCATCGGTGTAGTGCGCCGTGGCGTCTACGATGGCCCGAGCCATGCGAGCGGGGTCGGCGGACTTGAAGACCCCGGAGCCCACGAAGATCCCGTCGCAGCCGAGCTTCATCATCAGGGCCGCGTCGGCCGGGGTGGCGATCCCACCGGCGGCGAAATTGACCACGGGCAGGGCACCCTTTTCCCGGGTCAGCAGGCATAGTTCGTAGGGGGCCCCGAGCTGTTTAGCAAACGCCATGACTTCCTCGTCGGGCAGGGAGAGTAGTCTTCGGATCTGCTGGTTCATGGTGCGCATGTGCCGCACCGCTTCCACCACGTTGCCGGTCCCGGGTTCGCCCTTGGTGCGGATCATGGCCGCTCCCTCTCCGATTCGCCGGAGGGCTTCACCCAGGTCTTTGGCGCCGCAGACGAACGGCACGGTAAAGTCGTGCTTGTTGATGTGGTACTCTTCGTCGGCCGGGGTCAGCACCTCCGACTCGTCGACGTAGTCCACCCCCAGGGCCTCCAGGATTTCGGCTTCCACGAAGTGTCCGATGCGGGCTTTGGCCATAACCGGGATGGTCACGGCGTCCATGATCTTTCGGGTGATGGCGGGATCGGTCATCCGGGCCACTCCACCTTCTCGGCGAATGTCGAAAGGCACCCTCTCCAGAGCCATCACGGCAACCGCTCCTGCCTCCTGGGCGATGACCGCCTCTTCAGGGGTGGTCACGTCCATGATCACTCCCCCTTTCAGCATCTGGGCCAGGCCGCTCTTAACGGTCAGGGTTCCGGTCTGTCTCTTGTCTTGGTTTGCCATATTATCTCCTAAAGTTGCCTCACCCCACACCCATTACCCACTTCTCCTGGCCAAAAACCGGCGGTCTGGAGCGAGGTTTCCCCGCCTGAGCTTTTGAATTGAAACGGATGAAACCTGCTCAACTGCTCTCGAAGCTCGATCGTCTCAACTATCCCGAACGCCGGCGCACCCTGGTCCGGGTTGTTCGGGAGACCGACGGCCCCCAACTCCGCCCCTTGTTGGAGTCGCTGAAGGACGACCTCTATCAGGCCCAATGCGCTCTCACCATGGCTTCGGTGGCCGGGCAGGCAGACTTTCTCGTGCAGGCCCTTCAGTGGGCCTGGCCCCAGGCTCGTCTGAGGGCCGGGCGGCTGTTGGTCGCCCTCCCCGGGGTTCCAGCGGGGTTGGCCGATGGGGTCTGTGGTCTTGATCTGACCGCCCGTCTGGCTTTTTTGCGGGCCGTGCGCCGCCGCGGTCGAGAGGACATGGCAGCGATTCTGATAGGCCCCATCCAAGAGCGCTTCGGACCGAAGGAAGCCGGCCTGCTGTTTCCCGCCCTCCCACCAAAACTGTGGGACGACTGGCTGCCCCGGTTGTCCTATGGCCTTTCTTCCTGGCGGACCTCGGCCGGGCGCTATCCGGACCGGGTGTTGCACCACCTGCGGCAAGAACTGGAAAAACGCACCAGGGAATGGAGGGAGAGCGTCTGGCACCGCTTCGCCTCAGCCCTGGAAATACTGGTCGAAAAAAGACCCGGGGAACTCTTGAGCCTGGCCTTGGAGTTGGGCAGTCCTCGAGCGATGTGGTCGCTCTTGGCTCCCCACTGGGGTTCCCTGGCCTCGAGCGAACCCCGCAAGGTGGTTGAGCTTCTCCAGCAAGTTGAGTATCAGGTTTTGTGGAAAAGCCAGGGCCTGCCCGCCGGCGTTCTCAATCGGTTCCGCTCATTCGACAAGAAAACTCAGCTTGCGCTGGCTGAGCCACTGGCCGATTCCGAGTACCACCTGCAGAGGCTGTTGCGTTCTGTCGCCCCCGCCGAACGGGGCGAACTCTTCCAGGCGGCCACAGCCCGGCTCGAGCTTTCCCAGCAGCGCTGGAGTCCGGCTTTTATGAAAGCCCTGCCTCACCCCGAGCGCCACCGGGAGGCGACCAGGATGCTGGCTTTACCCGTGGTGGCCTCCACCCTGGAGACCACCATCGCTACCCTGGGCCTGCTTTCGCCCGGAGAGTCCGCCGAGCAATTGAAGGCTCTGGTGAAGAACCCTAAGGTGGAGATACGAGCCCTGGTCCGGAAAGCCCGGGTCGAGGGTGCGGGTCTCTATCGAGACTCCCTCGAAGAGGTTCTAGACGAACTCCTGGCCCTCAAGAACGAGTCCGACCCGGTCCGAGCCTCGGCCCTGGGTGCGCTCAGCTACTGGCCTTACGGCTGCCTTCAAGACAAACACCTGAGCCGCTTGCGGGAGATGTTGCAAGACGTATGCCAGGCCCGAGATACCTCTGAACTGACCCGGGGAGCCTTTCGCCGAATGGCCCTTCAGTGGATCGAACTGGCTAAGGTCGAGGGACCGATGTTCAGGTTCGGCCTGGAGGTCTTGAAGTCGCTCACAGACGCCTCGGCGGCTCTTTATCTGGGCTCCATTCGAAACTACTCCTGGGAGCGTCGAGAAGCCATCATGGAGGCCCTGCTGGGCAGGGTGGACAAAGAGATGAAGGGAGAGAATTATAACCCTCTGTTTGCTCTTGCCAATTCGCTGGGCGACCGACTCTGGCAGCACCCGGTGCTGGAGGAAAGGCTGCGCAGCTTGACCCGCAGTAAGATCGACTGGACCTCGAGGAGAGCTATCGGTTACTGGCTGCAGCACCCCGAAAAGCGCGTCCAGAGGGTGGAGGAGTTGCTCAAGCACGATGCCTCCAGCATTGCGGTAGCGGGGGTGGCCGCCATCGTCGCCTGGCAGCGCCAGGACCTCCTGGACCCCTTTCTCCGAAAGAAGACGATCAAGGGTCGCTTCCTGAGCGGAGAGACGATCTACCTGCTGCCGGTGTATTCAGGGTTCGAGCGCTGGCTGCCCAGACAGCAAAAGGCCTTTGCCGAGCTGCACGCCCTGGTCTTTCGAGACGAAACGAAGACCCTCTATACTCGGACCACTTCCTTACAGATGATCGACAAGCTCTGTTTTCTTTGCGATGAACTGGTCAGGCCTTTCTTGAACCATCCAGAGCTTGCTCTGCGAGAAGCCGCCCTGGGCGCCATCCGAACCCCCGAGGTGTTGCTGGACCGGCTGGACTCTCAAGAGGCCCGGGTGGCCGCCTATCGCCTGGTTCGCGTGGTTCGAGATCGCCCCCCCGGGGAAGCCCTGGAGGTGGTGCAACAGGGGCTCCAGCGGCCCAACAAGCTTACCGCCAAGAAGGAGCTTTATCGGTTGCTCGGGCTCTTACGCGCCCTTGAACCGCTGCTCCAGGCCTGGCGGGAGGAGGGCCAACATAGGGATTTGCGACTGGCGGTGCTGCACGCGCTGCAAGGTATGCTGGATCTCGCACCGGTTCGAGAGATTTACCAGGAGGCGTTGAACGACCAGGACCAGTGGATCGTGCGAGCCGTTCTGGCGGCCCCCCGGGGCGTTGTTCCCGAGGAGCACCGAAGGCAGTGGGTGGAGCGACTGAGTGCCCTCGCGGAACACCCGGAACCGACCCTGGCCGGGGAGGTTTGGACGAAACTACGCATCTGGGCAGAGGAGGCTCCGGAGTTGACGGCTGAAACCGCCGGGCAGGGGGTCAGCGACCTGGACTCCACTTCATGGCGGCAGGCGGTGGAACTGCTGCTCTGTTGCGCCACGGCCGGCGGTCGGCCACTGTACGAAGCGACCCGTCGACTGGTGGAGCTAGACTCGGTGGTGCGAGAAGGAAGAGACCTTCCCGCCCGCCAGCGCTTGCGGCACCTGGTCAATCGCGCTTCGGCCGAGCCGGACCCTCAGCTTCGAGACCACCTCCTGGGTGAAATCGCCGCCGTACCTCTGCCCGAGTCCTGGCTCAATTTTGTGGTGCGGGCCTCCCGGGAATCCTGGGTCGGTTTGGCTCTAGAGGTTGAGAGCTTCGAGGAGATGGAAGCACTGATTTACGCGATCAAGAGCGAGGTCGGGCAGGCCCACTGGGATCCCGCCCGGACCCTGGATGCGGCCGGCTCCCTGGCCACCGAGGAGTCCCCGGCCGCCCGAAGATTAGCCGTGGAACTTCTGACTTTGGCCGGGGCCCAACTTCGCTGGAGCGATCCCTGCCGTGACCTCCTGGACAAACTGCGCCGAGACGAGTATCAGGGAGTAGCCGAGCGAGCCGCCCTGGTGGTCACCCGGGCCGAACCCTGAATACGGTTAGCATCAGGAAATTCCAGAGCACGCACCGAAAGTTCCCAGGACGAAGAACAAAGAATCCGTTACGAACTCCGAGCCAGAGCAGCCTACGAAGATTTTCTTCATTTTCAATCCTTTTTCGTGCAAGCAATGAAGGATGAATTGGCTTAGAAGGCCGCCGGAAATTTTACTCTCCGAACTTGGGGGTTACACCCATGTTGGCCCACACGAAGGCGTAGACATCGGCCCAGTAGTCGATCACTTGCTCGGTGGACACGGAACCGTGTCCGGCTTTGGTTTCAATGCGGATGAGGACGGGGTTTTCACCTTTGTGATACTCCTGAAGACGGGCCGCAAACTTGAAGGAGTGCGCGGGCACCACCCGGTCGTCGTGGTCGGCGGTGGTCACCAGGGTGGCGGGGTACTCCACCCCGGGCTTGAGGTTGTGATAGGGAGAGTAGCCCCGCAGATACTCGAACATCTCCGGTGATTCATCGGCGGTCCCGTAGTCGGCGGCCCACCCGGCTCCGGCCGTGAAGGTGTGGTAGCGCAGCATGTCCAGGACCCCGACCCCGGGCAGAGCGACTTTCGAAATGTCCGGCTTCTGGGTCATGGTGGCGCCCACCAGCAGGCCCCCGTTGGAGCGGCCGGAGATGGCCAGATAGGGGGTGGAGGTGTAGTTGTTGTCTTTAAGATATTGGGCGGCGGCGGCAAAGTCATCGAACACGTTTTGCTTGTTCATCTTGGTGCCGGCCAGGTGCCACTCTTCACCGTACTCCCCGCCTCCCCGAATATTCGGCATGGCGAAGACCCCGCCGGCCTCCAGCCAGGCCATCCGCATGGCCGAAAAGCTTGGGGTCAGGCTGATGTTGAACCCACCGTAGGAGTAAAGATCGGTGGGGTTTTTGCCGTTTTTCTCCAGGCCTTTCTTGGAGACGATGAACATGGGGATGCGGGTGCCGTCCTTGCTCTTGAAAAACACCTGCTCGGTCTGGTAGTCGTCGGGGTTGAAGTCGACTTTCGGGCGCCGGTGCAGGGTGGTATTGCCGGAAGGGATGTCGTATTTGTAGATGGTGGTGGGGTTGGTGAACGAGGTGAACGAAAAGTAGAGATCCTTATCGTATTCTTTGGCAGAAAACCCGGAAGCCGTACCGATTCCCGGCAGTTCGACCTTCCGTTCCAGCTTGCCCTGGGTATCGAACTGCTTCACCTCACTCTTGGCATCCACCAGGTAGGTCCCGAACAGCTTGCCACCTCCGGAAGAGGCGTTGAGCACATTGGCCGTTTCGGGAATCACGTCTTTCCAATTCGCCTTCTGCGGCTGGGAAAGGTCGAAGCTCACCACCCGGTAGTTGGGAGCACCGATGTTGGTGAGCATAAAAAACTTGGAGCGTTCATTATGGATGACCTCGGCGGTTTGCATGTAGTCGTCCTGGATTTGGACAAAATCCCCCTCAGGGTCGTTGAGGTCTTTGATGAAAAGCTGGTTTCCGCTGGTGTTTTGCGCGGCCGTCACCACCAGAAAGCGCTGGTCTTCGGTCACGTAGCCTCCGATATAACGCGTCGGGCGCTCGGAGCCTCCGAAGATCAGTTTATCCTCGGCCTGGGGGGTCTTCAGTTCGTGGTAAAGCAGCTTGTGCTCGTGGGTTTTGCTGGAGAGTTGGCTGCCCTCGGCTTTATCCGGATTGTCGTAGCTGGAGTAGTAAAAACCGTGATTTCCCCGCCAGGAGAGGGCGCTGAACTTCACGTCCTCCAGCGGTCCGTCCACCCGGTTTTTGGTGGCGGTGTCCAGCACCAGCACCTTTCTCCAGTCCGAGCCACCCTCGGTGATGGCGTAAGCGACCAGCGAGCCGTCTTCAGAGAATTCGATAGCCGACAACCCCGTGGTACCGTCGGCAGAAAACGTGTTGGGGTCCAGAAAAACCTCCGGCTCGGCCTCGGGGTCCAAGACCGGAACCCGGTAGATCACCGAGTGGTTTTGCAGCCCGTCATTCTTGGAGTAGTAGTAAAAACGACCGTGCTTCGAAGGCGCCGAGACCCGCTCGTAATTCATCAGCTCCTTGATGCGCTTCTCCAGGGCGGGGCGAAACGGGATGCTATCCAGGAAGGCATCGGTGACCTGGTTTTGAGCCTTCACCCAGGCCTCCGTTTCCGAGCTGCGGTCGTCTTCTAACCAGAAATAGGGGTCGGGCACCTGCTCTCCGTGATAAGTGTGGGACTTATCGATCTTTCTGGTCTCAGGGTAGTCTAAGGCTTCTTGGGCTAGCGTGGGGACAGCGAGGAAGGATAACAACAATACGGAGACCAGTGATTTTTTCATGGGGGCGCCTTCGGGTTTCAGCTTTATCTTCCCGCCCCGGTGTTTTTTCAAATATAGAAACTCAATTGCGATATTTAGCGAAATTCCGCTATTGAGATTCGTGAAATCGAACCGCTCACTTCTTCTCTTTGATGACTTTTTTGGGGTTGAACAGGAGGCTGAGGCCCATGGCAACAGTTTTGGCCACCGAGCCGATCGGGCCCCGGTCGAAATGGCCTTTCTTGATCTGTTTGGCCGTCTCGCTCTTGCCCTTAAGCTTTCCCTCTTTGTACAGGTCGATCAGCCGACCCACCTCGCCCGAGTCGAGCCAGATCCCTTTGCAGTGCTCGCATTCATCGACCACCACCTTGTCCAGGGTGACCTCCTTCAAGACCACTGAGCCCGGACATCGGGGGCAGACGCGAGCGGGGGGCGCCTCCTTTAGCTTGACTTTGAAGCTGTGTTGGGGAAGACGAAACTTGTTGAAAAGCTTGGGAGCACTGAAAAATTTGCGGAGTTCGTTGTAGTCGAACCACATTCCGTGACAAAAAAAGCAGGTGTCGATCTCCAGCGCGGTGAGGTCGTCGACGTTTCGACTGAGTTCCTTGGTGCAAGCGGGGCAAGTAAGAGACATGACTGGGACTTCGGCAGATTCTGCAAAGGCCCTGGAGGCGGAATTATGGAATCGGCCCG
Organism: Vulcanimicrobiota bacterium; assembly: GCA_041676625.1. Lineage (GTDB taxonomy): Bacteria > Vulcanimicrobiota > Xenobia > Xenobiales > JADMJV01 > JAEXNA01. The sequence continues at coordinate 1,327 of JBAYRN010000057.1, read as the reverse complement.
GATGGAAGATGCTATTGCCTATCTGGGCCCGGAGGAAAGCGCTGCCCTGGCCGAGACCGCGACCTGGCTGCGGCAAAAGGAATCCCGTTTCAAGAAGGTCATGGGGGTCACCCGTAAGCCGATCGAGTTCGTCTACAATAAGGTCCCGGAATCGCTGCGGGAGTCGATCGCTTCAGCGATCCTGAAGGTTCTGACCTCGGTGCGGGACGGCACGGCCAACCTCACCTCCGCCGAAGTGGTCCGGGCCCGTGTGGAGGCTGCCGAGGGTCCTTTGAAGGGGGAGCACGCACTGGCCCGAGTGCCCATTCAAAAGCTCGATGCGGTCGCCCTCAAGCTGATCGATAGCAGCAAGAATGCCTGCACCGCAGAAGGTGCGGTCGCAGGCGTGGCCGGGCTTCCCGGCATCGTGGTGGATGTTCCCGCGCTCTATGCCCTCTTATTTCGGATGATCTCCCAGCTTTCGGCGGTTTACGGGTTCGACATCCAACCGGACGAAGAGCGAACCCACATGCTAAAATTGCTGGAGATCGGACACCAACTCGACTCCGAGTCTAAAAGAAAAGGCATGGATGAGATTTTAGAATTGCAGGACATGATTCGTCGAGACCTGCCGGTGGTGGAGGTACAGCGGTTCGCCATTCAAAAAGGGTTGCAAACTCTGGCTCGCCACCTCGGCCTGGCCCTCACTCAGCGCAAGTTGGCCCAATCCATGGTCTTGGTCGGGGGTCTCGTGGGTGCCGGGGTGAACCGGCAATTGGCGGGAGAGGTAGGGGAAGTGGCCTTTCACGCCTACCGCCGACGCCAGCTCATCGATCGGGCCCTGCTACGAAAGGAAGGTGCCTTGCCCTGGACCTCTCCAACCACGGCAAGAAAACCGTTTCTTCCTAAACCGCCGAGCTATGACTGAAACTGTTCCGTGTTAGGAATATTCTTCGCTTCCTTTTTTCATAAAAGGGATGTCTCTAGAGAACGAGAACCTGACCGGATGAAAAAACTCATTGTTGCACTAGTTCTGTCCTTTGCCCTCATCGGTTGTTCCGGTGGTGGCGGAGATGCCACTTCGACCCCGGCCGATACCACGACCGTATCGACCCCCGCTCCTGACGCCGGAGATGCTACTCCGGCCGAAGGCGCAGATGCCACTCCGGCAGAAGGTGAAGCGACTTCGGAAGCTACCCCTGCCGAGGGCTAAAAACAGTCGCTCTTCGGAGCTTCTGATATAAGGTTCAACGAACGAACACGTTCGTAATGTTGCCGCTTTGCCTGCGGGCTCAGCGGAAAGCTATAGGGCAGTCCTGAGGACTGCTTTTTTTAATGAGCTTTTAAC
>JBAYRN010000056.1:0-34020 GCA_041676625.1 Vulcanimicrobiota bacterium | reverse complement strand
ATTTTCCACCTCCTGAAGCGAAATTTTCCTCAAATAGGTCCACTATTCCACAGAAAATTCCACTCCAGGAGGAGAAAAATGTCCTGCGTTTGGCTCGGAATGCCAAATGTCCACAGGCCCTAACCTCACTTGTATTGTCATTTCTCATTTTGGCAGGTTGCAGTACCAAAATGGAGAGCGAACACGCTCAAACCATCAAGATCATCTTCCCAGAAGGGGAAGGACAGGTCGGTGGGACGATCAAGACCAATAATCCGGCCAGTTCCGGAGTGGGCCAGCAGAATTTTGATATCACTCTACCGGGTGAGTTCGAAATCCGGGGAGGACCCTCAGCCTATGAAATCGTTTTCAATGCCCTTCCCAAGGACCTGAAGAGGTCCTGGAAGATCACCGTGGATGGGCGCGAATTAAAACGCGGCCCGGATATGATAGTGGAAGAGGACAGGGGGCCGAGGGTAAGTTTTACGGTGGGTGCGAAAACGCCCAGCCCCTGAAAGCCTATTCCTCCCGAAATCGTAGACCTCGGCGGTCTTGCTCGGCTAGATAGGCTTTGCGGATGGTCTCTCTCACCGTGACCGGATCTTTCACGTTGTTGAGCACGATCTCCGGATTGCTCTTATCGGTGGAGATGACCGTGACATCTCCAACGCCTGCCATGCGCTCGCCCATGTTCTGCTTGACCTTGGTGTCTCGGACCCTGACCAGGTCGATCTCTTCCAGGTTGCGGGAAAAGACGCCCCGGTAGATGCGCAGCCTCTGAGAGGTTAGTTCATAGCGCTCTCCCAACGTCATTATAGGTTTTCCGGTCCACAGGATCTCTTCTTCATCCTGGGTCGTGGGGAGCGGTCCGGTGGGGGGAGTTTCTTCCTCAAGTCCCTCCATGACCGCGTAGATGGAGTCGGCCACCGCCCGCACTATGGCTTGCAACTGACCGGGAGGCAGCGCGTTGACCTCCGTCCCGGATTCTTCTAAAGAAGAGTAAAAAGTACGGTTGACGGCGTCGCGGATCTGGTCCTTGTTCATGAGGTTAGGTTAGGGGTATAGGATTGAACTCCTTGCACGACAGGTCTTGAGAGGTGGCAAGACGCAGGTTCCGCGATATGGAGTTTCTCTTTCATCTTTTTCAAAGTCCCGGGTTTGAGCCGTGTTTTAACCCCGAAAGCCTGACCACTGAAGGCTTCGTCCACCTTTCCAGCGCTGACCAGCTCCTGAGAACGGCTGAGCGCTGGTACTCGGAGGCCGTGGATCTCAAGGTTCTGGTGCTTCGGGTAGAACCTCTGGGGCCTTCTCTAAAATGGGAAGATCTCTACGGTCATGGGGAAGAGTTTCCTCACCTTTACTCGCTCATCCCACTCTCCTCGGTGGAGGCGGTTGTGAATTTGACCAGGAATGCTCAAGGTGAGTTTGTCTGGCCCCAGAGCCTGCGGGGGTTGGTCTGTCCGCTACTGGAGCCGCTGACCGAAGAAACGGCCCTGATCGAGCCGTCCGAACGATTCCCTGACCCGAAGTTGCCTTCAAAATGCCTGCTTTGCTTTTTTCCGGAGGTCTTGCAGAGACTCGAATCCCAAGAGGGCTCCCAAAGTTTTCACGGACTGGGTTCAGAGATCGGAGCGACCGAAGTCTGGACCCTCCCTTTCCGGGGAGAGACCGTAGCGGTCTGCCATCCCGGGGTGGGGGGGTCTCTCGCGGCGGCTACTCTGGAAGAGTTGATCGCGCTGGGCTGCCGCGATTTCTTCTTGTGTGGAGGAGCAGGGAGCCTGGCCGGGCAAGCGTTGGGCCATCTGGTTTTGGTGGAACAGGCCTGGAGAGACGAAGGGACATCCCACCACTATTTTCCACCAGGCCCTATTATTCGGCTTGACGCTTTCTTCGTTCAGACCGCCCGCAAGGTCATGGACGAGTCCGGCGTTTCCTATCAAGCCGGCAGCACCTGGACCACCGACGGCCTCTATCGGGAGACTCCCTCGCGCATCGCTCGCCGCCGAGAGTCGGGGTGTCTGACCGTGGAGATGGAGATCGCCTCGCTGGCCGCCGTCGCTCGCTATCGAGGCGCTCGCCTGGGTGCACTACTGTATTGCGGAGACGACGTCGGCTCCGAGCGGTGGGAATTTCGGGAATGGACCAGCGCGGTTTCGGTGCGCGAGCGTCTGTTTTGGTTGGGGATGGAGGTTCTTAGAAGAAGAGACTCTCTAAGACCCGGCAACCAGTAGTCCGGTGATCCCTCCGCCGATACCCAGCGCTATGGCTGCGGGCCAGCCGGCGAAATTGGCGGCCACGTAGGCTCCTCCGGCGGCTCCGGCGGCGCCTCCCAGGAGGGCACCCCAGAGACCCGCCCCCACGGTTTTGCTGGAATCGCTCTGGCCGATCTTTTCTCCGATCAGGGCTCCGGTTACGCCTCCCACGAAGGCCGAGGGTAGAGCCGTGACGGCGGCTCCGCCCAGAGTGGATAGCGCGCTTGGATTCAGCCCGGCCAGGACACCGACCCCGGCCCCCACGGCGGCACCTGAAAGGGCTCTGAGCGCTCTACCGGTACTCGCCGGACTTTCGGCCCCCGAAAAAGTAAAACTCTCGGGACGATCAGGTGCGCTGGGGGCAGGTTTCGCCTCCGGTCTGTAGCTAGCGAAGCTGGTTCGAGTAATTTGCATAATGGTCTCCAAATCTTGAGCATCCCGAGTTTACATTGGGAAGACCGTATAAGTTTGAATAAATTGTTACCGGCCTGGCGAGAGCGAGGATCCTGGAATAGCTTCGAAGGTGACAGGTGTTCTTTTCCCTTTGGCCAACTAACCTTTCTTCCAGAAAGAGAGAGTTAATGAGAAAAAGACCCAAACTTAAAATTGTATCACTAGCCCTGGCTACAATGCTCGCCGGATGCGGTGGCTCGCAGAATTTCGTCTTTACTGGACCTTTGGCCGCGCCACCCGTGGCCGTGGACGATACAGTGGCCGCTCTAGGAAATGCGATTCTTAACCAGACGATCGCCAACGGAGTTTTAAACAACGACACAATCAACGGAGCAACCATTACCGAATTCGATGCTTCAACGGCCCAGGGCGGAACCGTCGTATTGAATGAAGACGGTAGCTTCCAGTACACCGCGCCCTTCGGCTTCACCGGGAGCGATAGCTTCACATATACGCTCAGCAACGATGGAGGTTCTTCGACAGCGACGGTCACTCTGAATATCGACGCCCTGGCGTTTTTCGTTGATAATTCCGGGCCCAACGGCAACGGCAGTCAGAGCAGCCCTTTCGATAATCTGAGCGATGCCCTGGCAGCGGTCGGCAGCGGGGACACTATCTTCGTTTACCGGGGTGACGGTTTGACCACCAAGCAGGACGGGAGTTTTACCTTGCCGGCGGGGGTCAACCTGATCGGCCAGGCCCAGGGGTTGGTAGCCGCCCAAACGATCGAAGTCCCGGGTGGCAGACCGGTCCTTCAGGGACCGATAACCCTGGGTGGCGACAACCTCGTGGCGGGACTCCGGATGGAGAGCAGTACAGGGGTCTTCCTCACTGCTAGTGGCGTTGAAAACCTGTCTGTGGACAACAACGAGTTCAGCGCTCCAAACACTCAGCACATCCTGTTGACGGACGTCGGTGGTACGCTGGCGATCACCAACAACGTCTTTGAACCTCACAGCGTTGCCACGGATGTCGATTATGTAGAGGTGAACAATACCAACACCGACGCCACTATTGTGGTAACGGGTAACGTTTTTAACGACGATGCTGTCAGTGAACCGGACGACGCCTTTTCCATGACTCTAAACGGGACAAGCGTCTTGACCGCGACTTTCCAGTCGAACACGTTTAGCGGTGAGGATCCGGAAGCTGCGTTTGAGCACGGCATCGGCCTCGTGACCAACGACTCCTCCCGCGCGGACATATTGGTCGATGACAACTCCTCCATCAACGCTGTAGAACGTTTTTTCTCTCTCGAGTGCAACGATGATTCTGCAGTGACCGCCAGCATTACAGGAAATACCGCCGATGGAAGCGGAAAGGATATGATTAGAATAGACGCTGGCTCTACTATTACCACCGAGGTGATAGTCTCTGGGAATGTGATCTCCGGAAGTGACCAGAGTGCGTTCGATATCGATAATCCGGGAAGTGGGTCATTCAGGGCACTGATAGAGAACAATGATTTCTCAGCTTCCAATGATGCTGATATTTCGATTAACTTTTATGAGGGCTTCACGATCAGTACGGCATTCATCCGCTCAAACACGCTCTCCGGTCAAAATTCCTCCATTGATATCGAGAAGGATACCAATCTGGATCCCTGCGTAGAGATCACTGGCAACACGGTCTCGGATGATATGGTATTTCGAGATGAAGGGGGTACTGGAAGCCTCAGAGTCGAGCAGTTTGACATCGCCACCGGAGGACCACTGACCAGCATCAATACCTTCCTGCCTCCGGCTGGAATTGATGGAGGTAATGTCGTCACAGCGGTCCTGGATAACACTTGCGGTGCACCTTGACCCGGTGGTGAGAAGGGGTCCGGTTCTTAGTCGGACCCCTTCTCATTTCGGTGCCCCGCACGGTGAGCCGCTGCCAACTTTGCCCAATCTTCGCTCGAGACGTGGCGCAGGAAGTTGAACTGGCCCGCCCCCTGCAGCCACTCTCCTCCGTCCAGGGTGACCACTTCGCCGTTGAGGTAGGCACTTCCATCGGCTAGCATGTAGACCGCCAGGTCGGCTAGCTCTTCGGGGTTGCCGAAGCGCTTTAAGGGGTTCTGATTTTTCATCACCTCGATCAGTCGTGGGTCCGGGGCCAGTCGCTCGACGGCGCCGGGGGTGGGAAACGGCCCGGGGGCGATGGCGTTGAGCCGGATGCCCCGACCTCCCCACTCCACCGCCAGGCTCCGGGTCATGGCCTGCACCCCGGCTTTGCCCATGGCAGACGGCAACACCCAACCCGAGCCGGTGCTGGCGTATGTGGTCACGATGGAGAGGACGTTGCCAGGACGTTGCTCCTTGAGCCAGCGCTTTCCGCAGCCCAGGGTCATGTAAGCGGTGCCGTGCAGCACCGTGCCCAGGACCGCATCGACCGCCCGGTGCGATAGAGCTTCGGAAGGAGAGGCGAAGTTGCCCGCGGCGTTGTTGACCAGAGCATCCAGGGGTGCATCTTCCCAGATCTCGCTCAACACCCGCTCCACCGATTCCGGATCCCGGATGTCGCAAGAAGCGGAGCGAACTTCGGAGCCGTACTGCTCTAGTTCCGATTTGGCCTCCTCCAGCTTCTCCTGGCGACGGCCCAGGATCCAGAGGTCCGCGCCGTAATGAGCCAGCCTTCGGCTCATGGCCAGACCCAGCCCGGTCCCTCCGCCGGTGACCAGAATATTTTTCCCCTTTAAGAGATCGTCTTTGAACATATCTATCCTCCGTTAAATGTGACCCCTTCCAGAAATCCTCGGGCGCGGTCGGTGAAGGGATAACGCGCACAAAGCTGCCAGAATTCGGGGCTGTGATCGGCGATGAGCAGGTGGGCCAATTCATGAATGATCACGTAATCGATCACGTAATCGGGAAACTCCTTGAGGTTTTCCGAAAGACGGATCGAGCGGTCGATGGGGGTGCAAGAACCCCAACGCTGCTGCTGCCTCTTGGACCACACGATGCTAAACTCCAACCCCCCGAAATAATCCAGGGCCAGCCTGCGGGCCCGGGTCTCCAGCTCCTCATCGGATCGTCTCTGGCGCTGGGTCTGCTTGGAAAGAAGCTTCTTTCGCATGCGATCGACCCAGTATTGCTCCTCTTTTTTGCTCATTCGGGCGGGAATTCGCAAGACCATGGCTCCTCGATCCATGGTGGCCGAGACGGTCTTGCGGCGGCGATTGCTGCGGATCACCCTGACTTCACCCTGCTCCTCCCGGCTCATCGAGCATCCCTAGATTTCAACAGGAAAGGGACACCGGAGAGAAAAGCGAACGCTTGGCCGTCGTCCGAGTCCTGGCTCGGGATCAAGAAGCAAGAGAAGTAGTTGGCAATAGAGGCTTTGACATATCTAGCCATCGAGGCACCTGTCGTCGTGTCCGCCCTTGAGGGTGCTGCCGCGTATTGCCCATTCATCGTACTTCTGCCCTTACTGTCCTTCGTAATTATCTCCTTCGTGTCCCAGAAAAAAGGGACCGTCTCGGCGGCCGTCGCTATCGGTTCGTTACTGCTCTCCTTTCTCTTGTCGGTACTCATGCTCGTGCCCCGACTGGGGGAGAGCCAGCCTACTTATGAATGGCAATACTCCTGGCTAACCGTGGGATACTCGGAGCTATTCCAGTCCTCCATCAAAATAGGACTCCTGGTGGACAATCTGAGTGCCCTTACTTCGGTGATGGTGACCTTCGTGGCGTCGCTAGTGGCCATCTACAGCTACGGCTATATGAAGAAAGAGATCGGCCATTTCCCCACTCAGAACTCCGCCTCACTTTCTCGCTTCTTCGGTTATCTCTCGCTCTTCGTGTTCTCCATGCTGGGCCTGGTCTTTTCCAACAACCTGCTCCAGGTCTACATCTTCTGGGAACTGGTGGGGGTATGTTCCTACTTTCTGATAGGCTTCTGGTACTTCAAGAAGAGCGCGGCCGACGCCAACAAGAAGTCGTTTGTGGTCACGAAGTTTGCCGACCTGTTTTTCCTGATCGGGATCCTGGCTGTGGGGCTGGGGGCCGGCACGTTCAATCTGCTGGAGCTTGACCAGGTGACCGATTTGTCTTTTAGTCTGATGGGCTCCCTGGCCTTGCCGCTGATACTCATCACCTTCGGTCCTATCGGAAAGAGCGCCCAGTTTCCGCTCCACATCTGGCTCCCCGACGCCATGGAAGGTCCCACTCCGGTTTCGGCCCTGATCCACGCAGCCACCATGGTGGCCGCGGGCATCTACCTGGTGGGCCGGTTGTTCGGGCTGTATCAGCAAGTGCCGGCAGCGGCTTACTTCGTAGCGGTGGTGGGGGCGATCACAGCTCTAATGGCGGCCCTAATCGCGGTGGTTCAGAACGACATCAAGAAGGTGCTGGCCTATTCCACCATCTCCCAACTGGGGTTTATGCTCACCGCGTTGGGTTCCGGCGTCTACGCCGCGGGTCTATTTCATCTTTTTACCCACGCCTTCTTTAAAGCTTTACTGTTTCTAGGCGCGGGAGCCGTGATCGTGGCCTGTCATAACAACGATATGTGGAAGATGGGCGGTCTGAAAAAGCACCTGCCCCACACCCACGTGGCTTTTGCCATCGGGTGTCTGGCTCTGGCCGGGGTGCCGCCTTTTGCCGGATTCTGGTCCAAAGACGAGATCCTGGGCGGCGTCTACCAGCAAAACTCCGAACTGTTCGTAATTCTTGCCATGGCGGCATTTCTCACGGCCTTTTACGTGACCAGGATGTACTGCCTGACCTTTATGGGGGGGTATCGCACCAAGCACGCTGCGGGGCACTATCAGGGGGTGGTGCCGAGCCCCGATCTCCCGGCTCCAATGGCTCCTTCCAGGGATACCCTGGGCATGGAGCCGGACTGGAACGAGGACAAAGCCACCCCGGGCAAAGACCCGGACATCTGCCTCGGGCACAAACAAGAACAGGTCCCCCACCACTCGGGTCCTCCCCATGAGGTCTCCCCGGTTATGTATCTGCCGCTCTGTGTGCTGGCCTTCTTTGCCGCCACCCTGGGTTTTGCCGGCACTCCCTGGGCCAACCACTTCCATCATTTCATCAATCACGCCCGGGAGGCACCGCACGAGTTCAGCGGCGCCCTCATGATCGCCAGCATCGTGATCGCTCTGGGTGGTATCGGCGTGGGCTGGAATCTGTACGCCAAAGACCCGGTGGCCGGGGAAGAGAAGCTGAGGAACTCCCTGGGCGGCTTTCACACCGTGCTCTGTCAAAAGTTTTATCTGGATCATTTTTGGGCCTGGGCGGTCTCCAAGACCATGATGCTGTGGTCCATCGCGGCAGCCTGGTTCGACGACGATATCATCGACGGCGGGGTTCGAGGCTCTGGCCTTTTGACCGCACTTTTAGGAGAGAAGCTTCGAAAAGAGCACTCCGGACTGGTTTCCCACTACCTGTTTATGCTGATCGCGTCTTTGCTGCTCCTCGCTGCCCTGCTGGCCTCTATCCAACCGGAATTCGTGCTTTCGCCCTCCCGCCTTCTGGACTTCAGGGATAGCATCCCCTCAGGAGGGTTACTCCCGTGATTCTTTCTGCTTTCTTATGGCTGCCCCTGATCGCCGCCCTCTTGATCATCCTACTCCCCGGCAGCGCCAGGCAGTACCGCACGATAGCTGTGACGGCGGGAGTGGGCCTGCTGGTACTGGCCGCCTACATCGTCACCGAAGGCGCGACCCAGTTGGCCTCGCTTTCCGACGGGGGCTTCCTGTTTCTGGAGGATCGGCCCTGGGTTACGGACCTGGGTATCAGTTACAAGCTAGGAGTAGATGGGCTCTCGCTGCCCATGGTGCTGCTCAGCGGAATCATCGCCTGTTCCAGTTTGATGTTGTCCCACAACATCAAGACCAGGCAACGCGAGTTTTATGCTCTTTCGCTGGTGGCGATCTGCGGGGTCATCGGGACCTTCCTGGCGCTGGACATGTTCTTTTTCATCTTGTTCTACGAGATGGCCAGCATCCCGATGTTTTTTCTGGTTGGTATCTGGGGGTCCGATAAGAGCGGCGATGGTCGGAGAATCACTCGCAACGGCGCGGCCACCAAACTTTTGATCTATCTGCAGTTGGGCGGCGCCATGGTGCTGCTGGGTTTGCTGGGTTTGTACTTTCTGGCGGCCGCCGGGGGCGTCAACAGTTTCGACGTGGTCGACCTTCGGGAGGTCAATTACAGTCTCGGCTGGCAACGCATCCTTTTCGCTTTCCTGTTCATCGGTTTCGGAATCGAGTCGGGTCTCTTCCCTCTGCATACCTGGCTCCCGGACGGCCACTCCTGCGCACCCACCCCTCTGTCCATGCTGCTGGCCGGGGTTCTTCTCAAGATGGGTGGATACGGTATCCTGCGCTTTGGCTTCGAGGTTCTACCCGAGGGCGCCCGCGACTTGATGCCGGTTTTTGCCATTTTAGGTTTGATCAACCTGGTCCATGGAGCACTGTGCGCTTTACGCCAGACCGACATAAAGGTGATGATCGCTTACTCCAGCGTCAGCCACATGGGCATGGTCTTTCTGGGTCTTGCCTGCATCAACTCGCCCACCGAGGAAGGAGCCATGTACGGGCTCACCGGGGCCATCTTTCAGATGTTTTCTCACGGCGTGATCACCGCCTTGCTGTTCGGTGTGGCCGGTACCATCTACGAGGTGACCCACGCTCGAGATTTCAGGCAATGGGGCGGAATAGCCGCCCGGGCACCCCGCTTTGCGGTCTTTTTCATCGTGGGCGCCCTGGCTTCGTTGGGGCTGCCCGGATTCACTGGGTTTGCCAGTGAACTCTCGGTTTTCCTGGGGCTCTTTCAAACCAATCGTACCCTCTGCGCCATCGCCATTTTTGCCCTCATCTTGACCACCACTTATCTTTTGAGGGCCGTGCAGTACGGGTTCTACGGGCCGCTTAACCCGAAACTCCTGAAGATGCGCGACGCCGACCGAACCGAGACCATGGTTTTCGCGGGGCTGGCTCTGACCACGCTGGTCTTCGGATGTCATCCGGACATACTGGTTTCGCTCTTCCAGGTGTCGGTAGAAACGCTGGTGAGGGGCTAGATGTCACTCGCGTTGATCCCACTTTTTCTTCTGGTCTGTGGACTGATTCTGGTGATCGCCACGGATGTGGCCAAGCCCTCGACCCAGCGAAGCTACCTGCTGAGTCTTTTGACCCTGACCCTGTCGTTTCTGGCCCAGGTCTTCACCCTCGTTTTCCCAGCCGAAAGCGTCTGGGCTCCCATTGACCGGGTCCTGGAGTTCGATCCGCTTTCCCAGGGTTTCTCCTGCCTTGCTCTGTTTTTGGCCTTCCTCACGGTGGGCATGTCCAAGGATTCTTTCGAGGAAGCAAGCAGTAAAGCCGGAGAGTACTACTCGCTTGTCCTGACCGCCACTCTGGGCGGAGTTCTGGTGGCCCACGCCGAGGAGCTTCTCACCTTTTTCCTGGCCTTCGAACTGCTGAGTATCCCTCTCTATGCCCTGGCCGGCTTCCGGCGTTATCATCGCAAGTCGGCCGAGGCCGGTCTGAAGTATTTCCTCTCGGGAGCCCTCAGTTCAGCCATCTTTCTGTTCGGTGCTTCGTGGGTTTTCGGAGCCTGCGGTAGCACCCACTACAACACTTTGATAAGTGGTTTTGAGCAGGGCCATGGCCAGCCGATGATCCTGGCTCTGTTGATGATCCTGTCCGCCTTCGCCTTCAAGATGTCGGTGGCTCCCTTTCATATGTGGGCTCCCGACACCTACGAGGGCAGTCCCATACCGGTGGCCGCGTTTATCTCCACGGTGCCCAAGGTGGCCATGATCGCAGCCACCCTGCGCCTTCTTCTGGAGGTCACCGAGGTACTCGGAAACGAGCTGATGGTGGTGCTGGCGGCTCTATCCATCCTTTCGGTGGTGATGGGCAACCTGGTGGCGCTCACCCAGACCGAGCTGACCCGAATGGCGGCCTACTCGGGGGTCGCCCAGATAGGCTATCTCTTGATCGGCGTGGCTTCCGTGATAAGCCTGGATGGTCAGGCTCGCTATGATCTGGCTCAGGGAGCCCTGGGAAGTCTTTATCTCTATCTTCTGGTCTACACCGTGACCAACTTTGCCTTCTGGATCATCTTGTTGCTGGTCAGCCACCAGCGCAAGAGCACCCGACTGGAGGCCTTCGACGGGCTGGCCCAGACTTCACCCTTTCTGGCCTTCGCCCTGATGATTACGCTCTTTTCCCTGGCCGGGGTACCGCCCCTGGCGGGTTTCGTGGGCAAGCTCTTTCTCTTTCGGGCCGCCTTCTACGCCCAGCCGCTGATGGCGTTTTTCGGAGTCCTTGGCTCGGTCACCAGTCTCTATTACTATTTCAATATCTTGCGCCGCTGCTACTTTCTCAAGCCCCAGGATGAGCAAGAGACCTTCGAAGTCTCGGCTCCCACTAAAGGCCTGCTGGTGGCCCTGCTGCTGCTGACCAGTTTGGGCGGGGTCTTCCCCTGGCTCACCGAGATCTGCTTCTGGTTGGCTGAAAGGATGATCTTGCTTTGAGTGAATCTTCCCAGAATGGAGGCAGCGATCGCGGTAAAGTGCTACGGGCTGAAGAGGCCACCGTGACTGCCATCCTGCAATCGAAGATGACCGCCCAGGACTGCCTGAGAGACAGCGACCGGCAACTGGTGGCCTATCGCATCGCCGAAATCATGGTGGGGGCCAAGGAACTTTATACGAAAGAACTGCCTCGCCTGGCTTCGGAGGCCGACAAAGACACCGATGTCTTCGGTGAGTTGGCGGGAATCAGGATGGCCTTCTTGCATCTTCGAGACCTGATCACCGACTTCGATGAAGCCTTTATGATCGCCATGAGTCATCAGCGGGAGGACGACTCGGAAGATGATTCAGAAGACGAAGAAGTCTAAACTTTCGCTCCTTCTACCAGCCTGAGCAAAGCTTTCCGGTCCTCAGTCGACATCTTCAGGCTGGCATTCAAGATATCCACCGCCCGCCTGGGTTCTACCTCGATCAACCCCTGAAGAAGCTTGAATAAGAGCCGCTTGTTGTCGAGGTTCATCTTGTCGTAGGAGCCGATGTTTTGCTTGATGTGCAACGCCATCTCCGAGAACATTTGCTTCTGTCTTTCCACTTCTCGACTCCTGGGCGCCGAGGGGAAGGGGAAGATGCGTTGCTCGGTCAGTTCCTCGGCCAGACTCTCGGCCCGATCCTGAAAGGTCTTGCGGAGAAATCGGTGAGCCTTGAGACGAGCTTCCAGAAAGACCTGTTGAGCATCGTCTTTCAAGGCGATCAATCCGTCATCTTCCCACTCTCTGGCCCGGGCGCAATCCAGATAAAAGGTGTACTCCTCGGAGCCCCGCAGGCCCAGTTCGTGCTCCCCGATTACCAGTTGGTTGGCGTCGCACAAAAACAGTTTGCCCCGGGTATCGGAAACCGGCTCTTTCCAGTGCAAGCAACGAAGCTGCCAATTGATCTTGGTGCGGGGTTCCACCTCGGTGACGGCGGTTCCGATGAGGTAGCGTTTGGAAATCATGCTCTCCGGGCGAAGTCTCTCGCCCTGGATGTAAATGGCGATATCAGGGTAGTTGGAGAGATGCTCGGAAAAGATCAGAGAGAAGCGACGCTGCACGCTCTTGAATTCCAGGGTGTTTCCCTTTTCCGAGACATGCTCCACGGTCACCACGGTGCCCGGGGTCTTCTTGCTGTTCTTGGGAGCAGAGACGTGAAGGGTGGCTTCGCCCACGACTCCCCGGACTTGATAGCGGCGGTTGGTTCGCTCCGTCTTGGCGTAGACCGTGTCCCAGGTGATCACCCCGCCCAGCGCCAGGGCTCGCACCCGCCCCTTTCCGAAGCGTCCGTGCAAAATGCGCCCTTCCGGGCTCTGGTGGTTGACGGTGTGCTTCTGTGAGTCGCCCAGACTGGCAAACGGGTGGCCACCGAGGTCCTTTTCGTCGAAGGAGATGCCGTGTCCGTCGTCTTCCACGGTGATCGTGTCCACGCCCATCATCTCGTTTTCTTGCCATCCCACACGAATGTTCTTGGCATCGGCATCGATGGCGTTCCAGACCAGTTCGGCTAGGGCGCTCACTCCGTTGGTCTGGTTCCGCAGACGGAGCAACTCCGTCTCGCCCGGCTTCATCTGGAGGGTGTAAAAAGAGTCCGATTTCTGTTTGCTTGAGTCCATAACTCATGGTGTTTCTTCGAAGACCTTTCACCTTCCGTCAGATCCAAAGTTTACACGGTGTTCTGCAAAATTAAGATGATGGAAACTCCTTGTACGAATAAGGCCGATACAATCAGTTGTAGGGGTTAATCCCGGAATATCGAAAGAAAGAGGATGGAGATGACTGACGAATTTCTCAACAGGTTAGCGGCCGATCTCTTTACCAACCAGGAGGAGATCAAGATCCGCCTTCTGAGTTTAAAGAAGAACTTTGGAGAGTGCGCACAGATCGCGCGAGAAGCCTCGGCTTTTTCCCGAGAGGCTGCCGAGGCAGCAGAAAAATCGGCTGAAGCAGCCGAGCAAGCTGCCAGAGCCGCGGCCCAGGCCGCAAAAACAGCCATGCAGGCCTCTCGGGCGGTTTTTCAAAGCTCACAGCGGGTCGACACTCTGGAAAGCCGCTTCACCGCCTCTGAGGAGCAAATGGGAGAACTGGTAGATTCTCACGTCTCTCAGGCTGATAAGCTGCAACAGATTATCAAGGCTCTGGGGGCTGCCTTGCATACCAACGTCGACACCGAAGTCTGGCGGAAAGAAGCGGAGAAGCGTCTCACTCGCATCGAAGACTGGATCGATCGTCAGGACGAGGCAAGTTAACCAAAAAAAGGAGAGCGGGTGCTCTCCTTTTTTGGATTAGCCGAACTTATTCCATGTCGTCGTCAAGATCGACATCGTCTTCAATGGTAGCCAGGTCGATGTCGTACCTGTGGTCTGCGTTGTCGGCGTCGTATTCGGCATAGATGTTATTGTCCAGTTGATCGAGATCCAGATCGGCGATGAACTCTTCGGAGAAGTAAAAGACTCCGTCGTAGCTGCCGATAGCCATCATGGGCTCGTACTGGCTAGGGGTGGGCACACTCATGATGCGATAAGGTTCATCGGTGCGCATGTGGATGACGACCTGGTCTCCGATCTCGGCGGACTGGCGAAACATCTGGGTGTCACCGTTCCAGACCAGGGCCTGGTTTGGTACCATGATGGTCATCCCGTTTTTGGCTCTGACTGTCTTGTGGGAGTTGCTGGTTTCGATCACTTCCCCGGTAAAAGAAACGGGGTTGTTGAAAAGCATAACCTCTCCCGGCTGGATAGCAAACTGGTAGCGGGTTTCAAGGTCGGTGGTTTTCTGGTGTTGATCAGCCAGTGCGGGCGCTCCGGCTAGCAATACAGCGGCTAATGCGCCGGCAGTCCATTTAGTCAAACTCATAGTCTATATCTCCTTTTGTTGGCGAACCGCAGGTAGCGCTTGCAGAAACGTACTACACGGTTGCCGGGTTCGTTATGCTACCAACGATAAGACGGCCAAAGGAGAAAACGAACGCTCAATAGGGGAAAGTCGGGATATCCTGATGGAGTATACCTCGACTAATTTTCGAAGGCTTTGAATTCCTGCGTGATCATCGTGGAAGTGGTAAAGACCACCTCTCCTACGTGGGGAGAGGTCACCGTCTCCACTTCCATGCGGACAAGAATTCCCTCTTTGGGGGCGAACAGCATGGAGCCGTGGGAGCCCATCAGGACCTTGGCCACCCCTTCGTTGTTGGGTAGCGGCATCTCAAACTCAAACTCTTCCACCTGACAATCGATATTGATGCACTCGAGGCCGTTGAAATTGGTGACGCCGGTAACCAGGTACTCGGTGGTGCAGCGCACCGGCTGAGTGGCCTGGGGAAGGGGTAAGATAATTTCTCCCACCCAGGAGCTGTCTTTCTTGATCTTCTCATCCGGCAAGGCGAAGGAGTTGGTGGGATTCATTCCCGACACGTCTAAGACCGTGCCCTGGGGACTCAGACGCTGATAGACGACCTGCCGCTGGTCATCGCCGGCGTTGGGAGGGGTGGTGGTCGTGACCACGTGCCCTGAACCGTCGTCGTCGGTGCCCACCACGTGCTGCCTCAGATGGGCTTGAAACGTGGTGTCGTTCTCACTTAGAACCTGTCCGGCCCTTTGTACTTGCTGCTCCAACTGCGTTTCCAGGGTATAAAAAATTTTGCGCCCGGGCACGAATTTGAGTTTGAGCTCGATCCCGCTATCTAGATCCACGTTTAGTTCTGCCTTTCCGGTATAGACATACCATCCGGTTTGCCGAACCGTTTCCCGATATCGCGAGGCGATCCTTCCGGGCCCATGTAGGAAAGGTTGGTGAGTTCTCAAAATCTAGAATTTGTGGAAAGTGCCGTCCGAACGCTGATCCTGCTTTCGGCCACCATCGCATTGGGCCTGAGTCCGTTGGGCTTTGTGCAAGTGCCGGGGTTTGGAGGAGCCATTACTTTTTTGCATTTACCCATGCTCCTGGCCGCAACTTTAGAGTCCCCCCTCGCGGCCGGCATCGTGGGTGCCGGCTTTGGCGTTATGGCGGGTCTTTTTTTTGAAGCTCCACCCATGGCTTTCCACATCGCCATCCGAGTCCTTGCGGGGGTGGCGGCGGGATTGACGTTTAGCCTGTTCACCCGGACCACCGACGAGGGGAGCAAAGTCACCAGGGCGTCGGCCGCTGCTGCCGTGGTGGGTACCCTGACCAATACCTCACTGATGTGCCTGTGTGCCTTGATGCTCGGGATTGCACTACCCGGTCAGATGTTTTCCGTGGCCTTTATCCACGGGGCCATCGAATTGGCAGCAGCCCTCCTGGTGGTGGTACCGGTCACCATCGTACTGGGAGGTTCCAGAACATGAAGTGGCACCTCACCTTAGACGCCGGAAACTCCCAATTGGTGGGGGTCCTTTTTCACAACCAGGCGCGAGTAGGCGGGTTCAGGCTGCCGACGCATCCTCACCCATCCTCCCAAGAGTTAGTGGAAGCGTTTCGAAGTCTCTTGTCCGCTGTTTCCGAGGGCCGGTTTCAACTCACCGTTTGCAGCGTGGTGCCAGCCCTCCAGCCTGTCTTGATGGATGCGGTGCGGCTCCTTGAACCGGCTTACTTCCATTGGGTCGATTGGAGTTCGCCCCACGGCTTTACCGCTTCAGATTCGGCCAGCAGAGAGATCGGAGCGGACCTCATCTCCGGCCTGGTGGGAGCCAGGGAGTTCGGCCAGGAGGCATTCGTGGTGATCGATTGCGGGACAGCCACTACATTGACCCTGCTGAGTCAGCAGCAAAGAATCCTGGGGGTGGCAATCCTGCCCGGACTGGTCACCCAGATGCACAGTCTGACTCGATCGGCTTCTCATCTGCCTGAGTCGGTGGGCCTTCAGCCTCCGGCCTACCCCTATGGAAACGATACCGTGGAAGCCCTCCAGAGCGGTATCATCTACGGACATGCCGCCGCCATCGAAGGTCTGATCGCCAGATACCGGACCTTGTTGACGCCCCAGCGGCTCACTGCGGTGGGCTGCGGAGGGCTGTTTCACCGAATTCGCTCGCTGTGTCCGACGGTGGAGATTGTGGAAACAGAATTGGTCAACCTGGGGTGCCGGGTGCTGGGTGCCCGGGCTTACGCAGGAGGCAATTCTGCACCCGTCGAAACGCAGCGGACTTTTGGCCCATGACACTCTCTACACAAAATATTCTTGAACTCGATCAACTTTCTCTAGAGGAGGTCACCAGGTACTACCGCGACCACATTTCGCCCGACCTGGCTCGACTCTTAAGAATTACGGGATTCGGTGCCCTGGAGGTGCAGGCTGAGGGCTGCTGGGTCATCGATCATACCGGAAGGCGGTATCTCGATTTTTCTGGCGGCTACGGAGTGTTTTCCCTTGGTCACCGGCACCCCAAAGTGGTGGAAGCCGTCAAGGACCAACTGGACAAACTCGCACTGAGTTCCAGGGTGTTTTTTAACCCCTTACAAGCCCGCTTGGCTCACAAACTGGCTCACGTTACACCCGAAGGATTGGAATACTCGTTCTTTTGCAACTCCGGCACGGAAGCCATCGAGGCGGCTTTGAAGATGGCAAGACTGGCCACCGGCCGCACGGGTTTCGTCTCCACGGAAGGTTCGTACCACGGAAAGACGTTCGGGAGCCTTTCTGTTTCGGGTCGGGATAAGTATAAAGAGCCTTTCGGGCCGTTGCTCCCTGGCTGCACGATCGTCCCTTTTCACGATCTCAAAGCTCTGGATCAAGCTCTGACCGAAGAGGTCGCGGCTTTTCTTCTTGAGCCGGTTCAAGGGGAAGGCGGGATCCACGTAGCCGATGTGGAGTATCTGCGGGCTGTGCGGGAGTTGTGCAGCGAGCGAGGGGTCATGCTCATCGCCGATGAGATCCAGAGTGGACTGTGCCGTTGCGGTCATTGGTTTGCCGTCGACCGGGCCGGAATCTCGCCTGACATCATTGCTATGGCCAAGTCTCTGGGAGGCGGGGTCCTGCCGATCGGCGCTATCGTTTACAACGCCCAGGGGGCCAAAGCGTACAAAGGCCGTCCTTTGCTTCACACCAGCACTTTTGGAGGCAATCCTCTGGCCTGTCGAGCTGCGCTGGCCAGCCTGGAAGTGATGGAAACCGAGAATCTGGCCGAAAATGCTCAGCGGTCGGGGCAGGTCTTGCTAAAGGGATTAAAAAGCTTGGCAACGAGCTATCCTGATCTCGTCAGTGATGTGCGAGGGGTAGGGCTCATGCTGGGCATGGAGTTCCACGAGGATAAATTTGGTGGTTCTCTCATCTTTGAGATGGTGAAAAGAAGTGTGATCGCGGTTTACACTTTGAATCAACCTCGGGTAATTCGGTTTGAGCCCCCCTTAAATGTGGGCACAGAAGAGATCGAGACCGCGCTGAGTGCCATGGAAGAATCTCTAGCCGAGACCCGCCGGCGACTAGGAAAGAAGTAGGAGTTTATGCCTCAGGTCGAGAGGAAAATCGTCATCGACGGTGACCCCCAAAGGGTCTACGAGCTTGCCAAGGATATGGAGAGCTATCCTAACTTCATGCCCGATGTGGAGAGCGTGAAGGTGGTCGAACGAGGCACCAATTCTACCGTGACCGAGTGGGTCACCAATGTTGACGGAACTCCCTTTTTGTGGACCGAAGGTGACAATTTCGACGATCAAAACCTGCGCATCGACTACGCCCTTATCGAAGGGGATTTAGAGAAATTCGAAGGGTCCTGGAGCTTTCGGCCGGTCGACGGCAAAACCGAAGTGACTCTGGTCGTGGACTACGATTTCGGCCTGCCGGAATTGACCGAGCTGATCGGACCTACTCTCCACGAGAAGGTTGGAGAGAACAGCGAAATGATGCTGGCGGGCATGAAAAAGCTGGTCGAGGAAAAGTCGTGAACCAGTTCGCTTTCCTCACCCACCCGTTGGGAATGAAAGACGTGGTGCGTTACGCCCCCAAGGCCGCAGGCAAGCGGGAGCCGATCGTTTTGAAGATCCTGGAGTGGATGCCCCCCTACAAAGCTTCCACCATTACCGGGGTTCGGGCGACTAACGGAAATGAGGTGAAGGGGAACTTCGTCATGGTACCCCTGATGCCCAAACAGTTTCTGAGCCTGGAGCGCCGGAGCGTGGTGGAGCGCGTAAAAAAAGCGGCCCTGCTGGGGCAAAAACTCGGGGCCAGGGTGGTGGGACTGGGCGGCTACAACTCCGTGGTGGGCCGGGCCGGCAAAGACGTGGCCGACGTCCTGGATGTGGCCGTCACCAGTGGCAACTCTTACACCGTGGCTACCGCGCTGCAGGGCGCCTTGAAGGCCGCTGAAGTGTTGGACGTGGATCTGGCGCGTTCTACGGTGGCCGTGATCGGGGCCACCGGCTCTATCGGTAGCGTTTGTTCCCGCTTTCTGGGAAAGCGGGTGCCCAGGCTGGTTTTGTCGGCTCGCTCCAAGTCCAGGCTCAAGGCTCTGGCCGAGACCATCCAGCGCGAATCCGGGACCGCCTTGAAGATCGAAATGGATCTGGGCCGCGCTATGGCTGAAGCCGATATCGTGATCACCGCGACCTCCTCCGGGGGCAGCATCATTCAAGCCGAGCACCTGAAGAGCGGCGCCATCGTGTGTGACGTGGCGGTGCCCCACGACGTGTGCCGCGAGGTCGCACAATTGAGACCGGATGTGCTGGTGATCGAGGGCGGACTGGTGGAAGTGCCGGGCCCGGTGGAGTTTGGGCTGGACTTCGGATACCCTGAAGGCCTGGCTCTTGCCTGTATGGCCGAAACCATGATCCTGACCCTGGAGAATCGCTTCGAAAACTTCTCCATCGGTCGTGGCCTGGAATACGATCGGGTCCAGGAGATCGAGATGCTGGCGGCGCGCAACGGCTTTCACCTGGCCGGCTTTCGAGCCTTCGATGAGCCGGTCACGGCGGAAAAAATCGAGCAGGTCAAAGGCATCATCGCCGAGTCCAGAAAACGGTTGCGAGTCATCTCTTGAAGACCGTCGTTTCGGTCTCCCTGGGCTCCTCATCGCGCGACCACGAAAGCCGGATCGAACTCTTAGGAGAGACCGTTCATCTTTCTCGTCGAGGGGTGGACGGCCGATTTAAGCGCGCCGTGGAACTCCTCCAGGAACTCGACGGCGCCGTCGACGCCATCGGCCTGGGAGGGATCGATATCTATCTCAAGTCGCGAAGTCAGACCTTCGAACTACGCGACGGGGTTCGGCTCCGGGATACCGTACAGAAGACCCCCGTGGTGGATGGGAGTGGCCTCAAGAACACTCTGGAGCGGGAGACCGTCCGCCATCTGCAGGAAAGCGGGACGGTGCCCCTGGCGGGCAAGAAGGTCTTGATGGTGTGCGCCATGGACCGTTTTGGCATGGCCGAAGCGCTAGATGAAGTGGGGGCCAACACCGTCTACGGCGACATGATCTTCAATCTGAATCTGGACAAGCCGATCCTCACCCTGGACGAACTGGAGGAACGCGCTTCCAAGCTGCTGCCCGAGATCTGCAAACTGCCCATCTCCATGGTCTACCCGACCGGCAAGAAGCAGGACCTCATCGAGCCAACCGAGCTGACCGCACCTTACTTTCAGGAGGCGGAGATCATCGCCGGCGACTTCCATATCATCAGACGCCGCTTGCCGGAGCGCCTGGAGGGCAAAGGCGTTCTGACCAACACGGTCACCGAAAACGACGCCGAGGAACTTAGAAAGCGAGGGGTAGCGTGGTTGGTCACCACCACTCCCGAACTGGACGGTCGTAGCTTCGGGACCAACGTGCTGGAAGCCGCCCTCCTGGCCCACCTGGGCAAGACCTGGGACGAAGTCATTCCGGAGGATTACCTCGCTTTGATCCGCGAGGCGGGGCTTTTGCCCAGGGTTGTACGTTTTGATTAGGGCCTGTTGACATTCAGCCTTCCGAGACAAACGCAGTACATTTTTCTCCTCCTGGAGTGGAATTTTCTATGGAATAGTGGACCTATTTGAGGAAAATTTCGCTTCAGGAGGTGGGAAATGGACAAGTTTGGCGACTGAAGGTTGATTGTCAACAGGCCCTAGTCGGTGTATCCTAAGTTGATGGCTGAAGTAGCAACCCAATATGAGGAGATTCCCGAGCCGGACATCTCGCATCTCGTGACGGAGGATGACGAGCCGGTGGATAATCTGTATTCCGAGCGGCAGCAAGCGCTATTGGCAGATGCCCTGAACGTTTCCTGGAACCCTGACCGCGAGTTTCTAACCATGGTCAACGTGGGGCTTTTTTACTCCCTGCAGAGCCCTCCTTATGTTCCTGATTTTTTACTCAGCATGGATGTCAAGGCCCCCCCGGACGTGTGGGAAAAAAAGCACCGCTCATATTTTATCTGGCAGTATGGTAAGCGCCCGGATCTGGTGGTAGAGGTCGTGTCCAACATCGATCGTCACGAAGAGAGAAAGATTGAAGGTTATGCCCAGATCGGTATCCCGTATTATGTGATCCACGATCCCGAGCACCGCCTGAGCGAACGAACCCTGAGAGCCTTCGAACTCCACGGCAGTCGCTACGTGGAGTTGGTGAAACCCTGGTTCGTGGACCTGGAGATAGGGCTCGCCTTGTGGAAGGGGGAGTACCGGGGTATAGAGGAAAGCTGGCTTCGTTGGTGCGATCGCCAGGGCACACCTCTCCTCACTGGAGCAGAGCGGGCTGACCAGGAAAGCGAACGGGCCGACCAGGAGCGCGAGCGAGCCGACCAGGAGCGCGAACGGGCCGACCAGGAGCGCGAACGGGCCTACCAGGAGCGCGAACGGGCCGCTTTATTGGAAGCGAAGCTTCGGGAGTTAGGGATAGATCCGGAAAGTGTTTAAGCTTTCAGCAGTCTCATCCCGGCCAGAGTGCCCTCAAACCCGAGCACGGTACCGGCCACTGCTCCGACGACTCCGCCGACACTAGCCCCTAATCCGGCGCCCACGGCGGCACCCAGCAGCAGAGGCCACTGGTGTTTTTGATTTGACCAGTAGTTGCTGCGGCCGTCGTGGATGAGCTTTGCTCCTTTCATCTCGGCAAACCCATCGGGCGCGGTGATCTCTCGGCCGAAAAAGCTGGCGTCCGGTACGTCTAATTCCGGGTCAACCTTCTTCATGGCCACCTCGATGAGCTCGGAACAGTAAAGTTTGCTCGGGTCGCCATTGTCGAATTTGTAGTCGTAGGGTGTACCCAGAAGCTTCTTGGCCTCCCGGATCACATAGGCCCGATCTTGAAAGCTCTTGTAAGGTGGTCTGACCACCGCCACCTTAATGGGGCCCTGCAAGCGCTCGATCAAGGGGCTCCTGGTGACCTCGTCGCCCAGGGTTTCAATGATCCGTCCGTACCCCTCGTAGAGCGCGCAATGGGTATAGTGGGCTCCCGTCGTCCAATACTCCAGGTGGCCCAGATTCGGGCGGTGGCTGGCATAAGTGAGCAAGACATCGCCGGGCTGAATCTTGTCCAGGATTCGCTGCTTCTCTTCCTCGGACATAGGCTCCTGAGAAGAGGGGACCTCCCGGCTGGTCCATTTCATGACTTTTCCCATGAACCCACGCCCACTGAAATTCCCCACCCCCAGGGGCAGAGGAGCATCCTGACGGGAAGGCTCGCTCAAGGAGACCGACTCGGTCGGACCCTGAGCCCGACCGATCGACGGAGACCTTCTGGAGGTGCGTGTCGTCTCCGGTATGAGTGAGGTTCTGGTGATGATCACGGCTGTTTAATCTTAGTGGAAGCCGGTTCCCAAAATGTTGCGAGGAAGTTAAACTCGACGGAGGATGCTCAAGGTTTACTGGAACACAAAGCTTTGTAAAAGACAGATTGGCTCATCACCAAGTAGACCAGGGGATGACTTCCGTTCTTCTTGAGGCATGATAGACTTACCCTTAAGGATAAGATTTGGAGGAGCCATTGCGAAAGAGAATACGCACCAAAGGCTTTAGTCTCATCGAAGTGCTGATAGCTATCGGAGTGGTGTCGGTGGGGATTCTGGCATTGTTGGCTGTTTTTATTACAGGGACACGGTCAAACCAGCACGGACAAGACCTTTCCCGTGCGACTTTCTATGCCCGCAAGATCACAGAGATCATCAGAGTTCAGGGTATGGCGGCTTTGGGAGCCCTTGGGCCAATTCCACCAAATGCGAGTAGTGGATTAAACGATGCAGATGGCGTTTTTCGGCCGCTCAACGACCCGCCTACAGGTTTCTTCGGTCAGATTTATCTACCTAAGCTGGATAACGATGGAGTTGTCGTGCTAGATGGGGGAAACGCGGTTCCGAATTTAAACGATACTAAGTACGAACGTAATATACAGATATCCCGAGCCAGTGACGAGCCTTCAGACTACAATTTTAGCCTTCTGAGTTTAAGTGTAACTGTGCGATGGCGGGGCGGTAGGAGCGGAGATGGTTTTAGACAGACAAACCTCGTTTCATTGCTTAAATGATTTTGCGGCAGGCTTCTGGAGGCTGAAAGAATGAGATTTACAACCAAACGTTATGGCTTTTCCATTATGGAACTCTCAATCGTCATGTTCCTGACGACATTAATTACAGGTGTTTTGGTATTGTTTTATAGCCAGTCGCGGTTGACCTTGGAGCGTGGGGTCCAGAAAACAGAGTTGCAGCAGAAAGTGCGTTTGTCCGCAGCTCGAGTTATACCCAAAATTGCAAGTGCCTTCTATCTACCACCCGACCCCGATTTTGAAGATCCGACCGACCCAGCTTTTGAAGAGATAATGCAAACTACTGGCTTGCTACCGATTGAAGAACCTCCAATTTACAATGAGACGACTGAGGGTATGCCAGCTCAGGCTCACGCCGGTTGGCCGAAGCTCAGGGTAAATTCAACCCGGGAGTGGGTGAAAAGCCAGCTCAGACTGCCTGTTTTACCTGAAGATCTGTTCGACCCCCATGAGCCTCGATATGCTCAATTGGAGCTTGATTTTCGTATTCGAGCCACTCAGCCTCCGGGTCACGATGTGGACAGACTTGGGCCCCTTGGCGATCTTTTTATGATTGGTCACCTTGACAATGACGAGGACGGGAGTTTCGAAACCGTGACTGATCCTTTAATGGTTGTTCAGGGGGTCCAAAATATTAGCTTTCTCCAGTATGCAGACAACCGCCGGGTTCGGCTCAGGGTAGAGGTTGCAGGCTTCGTCAGGAGCGCTACTAGTAATGCTAATTCTGAAAAAATCGTTGACCGGTTGGTTCATGAAACTGACATTTTCCTTCCAGTTTTTACAACCACCCCAGAATGAATGTAGGAGCAACCATGAAAAAGAACTCGACTTCTCAAATCTCGGCAGGTAGGCGACGGCGCCCGCGTGGCTCCATACTTTTTCTTACCTTACTTTTCCTAGTGTTGATCAACCTTTTTGCTGTTGCCTTTTGGAAATTGGTTCCTATGGAGATGCACAGCGCGCGTAAACAGATGCTTGAGACTGAAGCTTACTTTGCTTCCGATGCAGGAGTCGTCGATACTCTGGCCTTTCTAGAAGACGCGACGAGTCGAGGCAACTTGGACGTACTGGTAAACGCCGAAGGGGAAATCAACGCTGATGGTCACCGAGTCTTGCACCGAACTGGTGAAATCAATGGTTGGGATTGGCACTGCGATGTCATTCCTGGACCTGAAACGTTCGGTCATAAGGGCTTCACGACAGCCAACCCTCTGCGAACTTATAAGCTTGAAGCAATGGCTACGCGTCCGGGTATTTCGGGTGATAGCCATCACTACCGGAAGGTGACGGCCTGGGTGAAACAGCGGTCTTTTGGAGACGACAACTGGAACTGTTCTGAGTATGACAATAACAATCCACTCTTCCTTTTTATGAACAGCTTTAAGCTGGGTGGAACTTACCGGACAAATGGTCCCGCTCTGCTGCGAATCCGGAGCTCGGACAACTTTTGGAATAATGATGAGGCTGCCATTGGAGGGAAGCTCATTTTCGCTGAAGGAAGGTCATACCCTGGGATCGGCTATGTAGATGGGGTTCATTACTCAACTGGTGGTGGGAGTGCTTCAAGTCCCGACTGGGGTGGCCAAGCCTCGGTGCCGTTTCATACTTCCGGAACAAACGAAGGGGAGCCTATGGATGATCGTTATGAGAAGCTAACTGCATTAGGAAGGGCTGGCGTTGTTAACGCGGAGCGATTAGAACTGCCAGAGAGTACCGATAATGTGGCTGTCGGAGTATGGGGTGACACGACTCCGACTGGCGCTCTCCCCGACAGCGAGTTGTTTTTTGACTCCACTTCCAAAGTACGGGCGACAATTAATGACGCTCTCTCCCCCGGCGAAGCCCGTACTGGGATTTGGATCGATGGGACTGTAAATCAGATCGAGTTTCGTCTCTCGAATGGGGCAACACCTGGTAGCTCTGGAGCCGACACCGCGAACCAGATTATCAAAATTTGGCAAGGTACTGGTAATAATGATTACATTGAAATCATCCACGTGACGGACTCTGCTTATAATATTCCAGGTACTGCAAATGTGGTGGGTGACAATGTGTTAACCGGAAACCTACAACCAACAGCAAACGATGGTAAGGGGTATACCGTCATCAAGAACGGAAATACCAACGACTACAGGATTTACAACGGACAGACGAACGGAGCTATCTACGCCACCGGTGACATCCTAGGTGTCCGCGGGACAGTAAAAGGAAGACGAACGGTCGCAGTTTCTACGGACACTCTAGATAATACGGCCAAGGATAATGAGATCCGCATTAATGGCGAGCTACTCTATGCTCATACAGTAAGGGGGGAAGCTCCAGCAAATGGAGGAGTTGATATGCTCGGCCTACTCGGTTACGCTGTTCGAATGGAACATGACCCAGCAGGAGCAGCACCGAGCAGCACAAACCCTCAATTGGGCAAGATGTGGCCGACACGAGCTTCCAGGAATGAAAACAATCCATATTATTTTTACACCTCGATCTTTGCTGGGCGCCGCGATGATCCCAAAATGGGCGTATCAAACATGACCACAATCGGCGGAGGGTTCGGGAGTAGCAAAGCAGACGATGATGACTTTGGGCATGGGCACATGGTAGTCTTTGGAAGTATTACCGAAGGGATCCGTCAGCACAAGGGTACAGGGACGGTTGCAGGTAACGGTTATGAGTTTTTTATGGATAACAACCTGAAAAGGGTACAGCCGCCATTTTATCCCTCTGCACCCAATTACAACATTCTAACCTGGCAAGAAGAGTCGGTCTTTAGCTACTAAGAATGGTAGGCTTCATGGCGCGACTTCAGGCGACCCTGATTGTCTGCATCCTGGTACATTTAGTGGGCTGTAGTCCATCGCTGGAGGTAGGCCAGTCTCCCGAGTCCGTACTTGTTGCCAGTCCCACAGCCTCGGGTTCGGACTCTCACGCACCTGGAGCTGAAAGCTCGACCCAGCAGCACAGCCAAAAGGTAGGTCCTGGTTGGATGAAAGGCAAGGACGGGACACCGATGAAGGAGTCGGGTGAGCTTGAGTACACTGTGTTCGACACGGGACGAGGTACGGCTATGGTGGGAATGTGGCCCTCCCTCCAGCCTAAGCTCGTAGAATTTATTATCGGGAATCGTGATTTCTACAAGGGCGCATCAGTGGCTGTTACGGATAAATTCATCACTATCACGCCAACGAAGAAACTTCCGACTGATGTCTTCACTGAAACGGCGCCACCAGTTCAGGTTGAGCCCGGGCAGGCATTTATAGACTCAAAAGGGGTAGTGCATCTGACGCTGTCAGATGCACCACTACCCGGTGGATTTCAAATCTTTGGTCAAATGCAGATTGCCATCAAGATCCTCGATGAGTGGAAGCAATATCAGCCATTAGTGATTCAGTCGGCAGGTGACGTCTGGCATTAGAGCCGAGAGTTGGCGCTCGCCCTAATAACTTGCCTTAGCACGAAAAACGGTAACGGAGCTGTTCAGTATGGCGCCGCCGATCATCTGGGCGCTGTAGCCCACTCCATCTGGTAGCGGAGGGAGAGGGCGGTATTCGGAGTTGCGAACTCGGAACATTTCATCGGGTCCGTCGTCGTTGGGGGAGCGGAGAACCAGGGTGCCGGCGCTATCTACTCCTATATCCGGGAAATTTGCCTCGGCGCTGTCGCTCGACGAGCAACTCGGTCCGGCCATGGCGGTCCAGCGGCCCCCGGCGAATTTGAAGATGGTGTTGGGCTTTTCATCGCATCCCACCACGTAAAGGGCGCCTTCGGGCCCGGCCGCCATGCAGCCGAGATCCCGGGCGATCTCGCTGGACTCTATGAGAACACCGTCCTTGACCTGGCTTGCCGTGACTTCCGGAAGGCTGTCCTCCCAGGCCGAGCCATCGTCATTGAGACGAAAGATCTGGGGTGGTTCAGTGGGGGGAAGAAAATTGGGAAAGGCTCCGCCGCTCTGATAGGGGTAGGCCATGACGTAGAGGTCTTTGCCGGTAGTGGCCACGTAGGAGATGTCGGTGGGCTGGAAGTTTCGATCCAAAACCGGGGGCAGAATGGTCCAGACCTCGGTGACCAGATCCAGCCGAGCCACCAGGTCCGGGCCCTTCTTGTAGAGCGGGACATAGAGATAGCGCTCATCGCAGGCGATGGGGCCGGGCAAGCCCGAGATACGATAGGGGCCGTCGACCACGGAACCGTCACTCCACACGGCATTTTGGGGCTTGAAAACACCGTCTTCCAATTCGTGATTTTCGAGGGGAGGCAACTGTCGCCAGGTCTCGGTGGCGATTTCGTACTCAAAGAGGGCTGCTTGGAAACTCACCCATATGGGAGCGTCGTGGTAAGTGGAAAGCCCAGGCTCCGTATCCGCCAGATCCTCCACCACCCATTGGGCGATCCTAACAAGACCGGCTAACGTCTTTTGAGGGGCACTGTTGAAGAGCCCCGTTCCACCTCCTATGCCATGGCTGTGCCCACTGACCACCCCGATAAGGCACTGGGCAGCCTCCATACCGGAACGCATCTGTTTCTCGCCCATGGGTTGCCACTGACCGAGGGAATTCAGGTTTTCCCATTTCCCGTTCAGCCCGCCATCCAGCGCCGGGGCGTAGATAAAGTAGAGCTTTCCGTTGCTATTGCCTCCACAGAAAACCAGAGTGCCCGCCTGCCCCTCACCCTCCACGTAGTTGCCCTGTTTGCTCCACCCTCGCCGAACACCCAGGGGTTTGATCTTCGACCAACTGGTGGTGGTCGTGCTACCAAAAAAAACAGGATCGGGGTTGTCGATGTCCTGGTCCGGTACATTGGTTGCTATTTGGGGCGAAAAATCCGGTCCCGACTGTACCACGGACTCACAGAAGACCGCTTTGTTAGGATTGCCGGTGGGGAAAGCCTTCGCTCTGACGTGGTGGATGTCGGGGTCCACCGGGTCGGATTCGATCCATACCTCGTAGCTGATATCCTGCCAGGTTCCAGTAAAAGGCGCGGCCTCCGTGCTGCTCAAGAGTGAAAGATCCGAACTCAGATTGTCGATGAATTCATTGACCGCTCCTTGAGCTAGAAAAAGACGCCGACTCTCTCGTGCCTTTTCACCGGAGAACTGGAGATTGAGCCGGCTCTGGCCGAGCAGGGCCGTGGCCGTCATGAAAACCACCATGGCGATCAGCAAGGCCACGGGAATGATCATGCCGGTGGGTTGTTGCGAAGATTTCATGGTTTAACGTAGGCCCTTCTTTTTAGTCTAGCGCAAATTTTTGACTGTTTCATGGTTGATTGGATAACCTCAAGGTAACCGTGAACTCGTAGCTGCTGGTGGTATCGCTCTGGGGATCGGTGCGCACGGAGTTAGCCGTGACCTCCAGAAGGTCTCTCTCGGTCCGAAGAAAGGTTAGGTTTCCGCCCGGCCCGAGACTACCCAGCAGACTGGTCGTTGCTTTGGTTTCATCCACCAGAAGAACACGGCCCTCCGGTGCCGCCTGGAATTCGATCTTCGCTCGACCCGCCCATTGAGGTGTTCCCGTCGTGTCCACCACGACTCTGCCTCCGCTTAGAGCGGGGTACAGGTAGTGGATAGTGTCCGTGGTCCCGACGGGCACGTGACTCGGTCTCCAATCCACGGGAATGAGGAGTTGACCACCCCGCAGCGAAGTCTCCACTTTCTCGAGCACCACGAAAACCGAACGGTAAGCCTCACTCTGGGTAGACCCTTTCTCCTGGGCGTTTCGAGCCAGGAGAAAGATGCCGATGACGGCCGTCATTGTGGTCACGAAGATCGCGATGACGACGATAAGCTCGAGCAAGGTGATTCCCCTTCGTTGCTTCACGGAGACCTCAACACTTTGGTCATTGTCGTTTCGGTTTGGTCCCCATTTTGATCTTCCCAGACAACCTCGACCTCGACCCGCTTAAGGTTCGCTGTCTCTGCTTCGAGTTGCAGCCTCACTTTGTATTCAGAACCCGGCTGATACTCCTGGAGCACTGAACCGGGGAGCTCCGGGGTTAGTACGCTGCGATCGAAGTTCTCGTCTAACAAATGGGCCGCCTCGTTGAGAAGAGACTTGGCAATGAGACTGGCCGTGTGAGCCTTCTCACTCTTGATCTGGGCCCTGAAACTAAAAGTCAAGATGGAAATGAGCGCCAACAGTGAGGCCGCCAGGATCCCGACTGCGACCATCACTTCAATCATGGTGAACGCTCTGGGAAGAAACCTCATCTAAAGTTCCACCGCCACGAGTTGGTAAATGGGTAAGAAAGTCGCTAAAACGATAAATCCCACGAGGATCCCCATGAAGGCCATAATCAGAGGCTCCAGTAAGGGAATCAAACCGTCGATCTTGCTCTGACCCTCTTCACTCAACAGATTGGAGGCCCGCTCAAGCCCGCCGTACAAGTTCGAACCCTCTTCGGCGGCCCTAACGCTATGGATCAAGATCGGGGGAAAGAGCGGCTCGGTGGCAAGGGCATCGCTGAAGCTGTCTCCCTCAACGATCTTCTCTCGCACGTTGGTTATAGCTCTATTGAGCTTTTCGTAGCCGCTGCCCAGTTTAAGAATCTTGAGTCCTTCCGTTAAGACCACACCGGATGTCCCCAGCATGCAAAGGTGCCGGCAGAAGTGGCTGACCGATATCAGCAGGTTGACCCGTCCGAGCAAAGGGAGATTGTACTTCAGGTACTCCTTCGCACTCCTTGATTCTTTTTTGTTGTGGCTCAAATAGTACCCGACAGCCAAAAAGAGCAAGAGAAGAAATCCAAGACCGTAGCGAAGGGCAGGATTGTAGACAACAAAGATCAGAAGGCGGGTCGGGAAGGGCAATTCGCTCCCCATTCCTTCAAAGAACTCCAAGAATTTTGGTAGCATGAAGAAAACCATGAAAAAGATCATGCCGAGTGATACGGAGAAGACCGATGCCGGGTATATGATGGCTGATTTGATGGCCGAGGCTTGATGAGACCTCTGTTCGGCATCTTTGCCTAACCCGTGGAGGACCTCAGGGAGTTTTCCGGAGTTCTCTCCGGCCAATACCATTCTCACGTAGACTTCTTCAAAGACACCATCGAGCCGGTCCAGAGCCGTTGAAAGACTGTGGCCTGCCTCGACCAGGCGGGCTGCTTTGTCGGCAGCCAGGCAAACGGCTCCGTCCGGATCGGAGTCCGCGATGATATCCAGGGCTCTCACCAGCCCTATGCTGGCGCCGAGCATCACGCTCAAGCAGTTAGAGAACCTGGCCACCGACAATAAACGAATGCGAGTTATTGTAATGGCTCGGGACAATCGGTACCCCCTCTCTAGAGTGCTTGACAGAAGTCGGCCTGGCGAATAGACCGCGTGTGTTTATTTTAGAGTGGTTCAGTAACCCAGGAACTGCGTAGCGCTAAATAAACCCTATCACAAATTAACATTAAGTAAAAATGAGTCTATCCAAGTCCAGACGATCGCATAATCCAGATGGTGCGTGGCGGCGCATCTCTTGCTATAATGAGACCGTGGCAAAACGCGACCCCAAAGACATGATCGGACCCACTTTTAAAACTCACCGAATTCACTGTGTGCCCGAAGGGCCGACAGCGGATCTCTCTTCGGCCAAGTCATCCCAGAGCATGGAATTGGCGCGGAAACTGCTGGGTAAGAAGGAGCCCAAGGTGGAGGGGACGCTGTTGAAGGGGCCATTGCAGAAATCTCCGGTATTGCCGCCGGGGGCTCCGCTGCCTCGCAAGCCGGTTCCGAAGACGCCTCGGCCTGAACTGTCGGTCGATCCCCAGGCCGTGGTAGGGATGACCCACATCGACTCCTACCAAACCCTTATGAAGAACGACCGAATGGAAAAGCCCATGGTGAAGGGCTGGTCGGACGAAGAGTTCTGAAGAACACCGATCGTCGTGCGCGTTGCGGGCGACACCACATCGCCCTATCCGTCGATATCGTGTCGCCCTCGTGGCCAACTGGGCCCCAAAGTGAAGGACCCGCGACCGCAGCTTCTCCAGTTAAAAAATCTGCAACATCCCAGAAACAGTCTGCTATCACCTTCGACACATTCAGATCACGATCTCTTCCCCATCCTGGATCTCAGGGCCCGGGATAGGAAAGGGGGCTACTATCACGTGGAGGTGCAACTGAAGGGCACCGATCTGGATTACACCAAACGCTCCCTTTACTACACCACCCGACTCTATTCGGACCAATTGAAATCGGGGCACGACTACCACCTCTTGGAGCGGAGCGTGAGCATATCGCTCCTGGATTTCATCCTCTTCCCGGAGGGGCAGGAACTCCACAGCACCTTTTCTCTCTGGGATCGGGCCCAGGACTTCCAGTTGACCAGGGACCTGGAGCTACACTACATCGAACTCCCCAAGTTCACCCCCGAGCGCAAGGGCCGGGAAGAGACCTCGCTGGAGGTCGCTCGGCGGATGCTAGCCCGCGGTGCCGACAGGGCC
The DNA here is from genome assembly GCA_041676625.1 of Vulcanimicrobiota bacterium. Taxonomy (GTDB): domain Bacteria; phylum Vulcanimicrobiota; class Xenobia; order Xenobiales; family JADMJV01; genus JAEXNA01. The sequence goes on along the minus strand of JBAYRN010000056.1, from coordinate 2,983 downwards.
TTCATCCTAGAGGTCACTGAGCTTTCTGAGCAAGAGTTGGTAGATTTGGAAAAAGAGCAGGTGACGAGGGAAAGCTAGCTGAGGCCCGGCCCAAGTGAAGGACCCAGGACCGCACCATTGTGCGAGAACGGCTATCTTCCCAAGATGGAGATGGACGAGGAGCCATCCTAAAATGGCAAAGGAGCAGTTCCTCCGCTCATTCTAGCACCCTCAGCAACACTTTTCCCACGGTCTGGTTGCTCTGCACCAGTTGGTGGGCACGTTCCGCCTCCTCGATCGGTAGAACGGTTTCGATGATCGGGCGTATCTGCTTGCTTTCAAAGAGCGGCCACACCTCGTCCTTTAGTCGAGCGAGGATAGCGGTTTTCTCCTGGACGCTCCGACTTCTTAATACCGAGCCCTTGACCTGGAGGCGTTTGGTCAGCAAGGGACCCAGGGGCAGCGTACCTTCTCGCCCCCCCAAAAGTCCGATGTTGATGAGGCGCCCACCAGGATTGAGGGAGTGGATGTTGCTCTCCAGATAGCTTCCTCCCACCGGATCCAGGATGACGTCGAATTTGCCCTCCCGGGTCGCTTGTTCTACCCAGGGACCCGCTTTACGATTGACCGCCAAGCGGGCACCCAGGGTCTCGGAGCGGCGGCACTTGGCTTCGCTTCCGACGGTGACCACCACGGGGTTTCCCCAGGCCGAGCAGAACTGCACGGCAGCGGTTCCGACCCCACTGGCGCCGGCGTGAATCAAGACCCGCTCCCCTGGTTGCAGGGCGCCCTCCAGGCGCAGGTTTAGAAAGGCGGTGGTGAAGACTTCGGGTACCGCGGCGGCCTCCAGGAGACTCAAACCTTTCGGCACCGGAAGGACAAGGCCCGCGGGCACCACCACCTCCTGGGCGTAGCCCCCTCCGGCCAGGAGCGCACAAACCTCATCCCCCACCTGGGGCCAGTTCACGTCGGGGGCTGTTTCCTGGACCACTCCGGAGCACTCCAGCCCTAAGATATCGGTGATTCCGGGGGGAGGCGGATAGTGTCCGGCTCGCTGGGAGAGGTCGGCCCGATTGACCGCGGTGGCCGTGATTCGAACTCTCACGGTGCCGGGTCCGCAAGGGTGGGAATCGCCGACTTCGGTCCAGACCAGGGTGTCGCTCTGCTGAATGATCGCTTTCATGGTTTCGGAGTTCCCCGAAAGGCATCTGAGCTCCCGCGCAGAAAGTTCATGGGTGAGCAAGACCAATAAGAATTCAATCCCTCTCGATACCGATGAGACGCCCTATGTCAAAGGGGTTCAGTTCCTGGTCATACCGGCTGACCTCAATGTCAGCTTCGGGGCATGCTCTGCCAAAGTCAGCGCGCTTGACGGCTACTCGGCCTGGCTTTCGCTGCGAGACAAGAAAAAGACCTCATTCCCGGCTCAAGAGGAGGTCTTGCTCATTGAGTTTCGGGGGCGTTACGTCTACACCCATCGCAGCCGAATAACCAGCCGCCACGATGGCAAGGTCCTTGTTGCGCCTCCTACCTTGACCGAAAAGGAAGAGTCCCAACTGGCTCCTACTACGGGTCGGCATGACTATCGGGTGCAGGTGGAAGTTCCGATCCAGATTCGTTTCTTGGAAGAGAAGCCCGGGGCACTGTTGCGCACCGGGAGCTTGGCCGATCTGAGCCGGGGCGGAATGAGCTTCATAACCCGGGATCCTAGTCCGTATGAGAATGGCGACCAGATCAATCTGCAGGTGGTGAGCTGGGAATATCCGGTTAATATCGATGCGGAAGTGACTCGCGTAAAGCGGCATGAAGACGGGCAGTTGGTGGCTGTGAAGTTCAGCGACAAGATGAGCGTCAGACAACGGGAGATGGTGTCCGCGTTTATCATTCAAGTTCAGCGCCGAGATGCGCTTTCTCGGGATCTTCCCAGCGAGGAATAAGTGGCGTCTCCGCCAACCGAGTTCACTCCCCTCGAACAGATTTTAGAAAAGCCCTGGGATGATCGGGTGACCGCCATTTTCTCCGGGACCTGTCCCGTTACCGGAGACTCTCTGAGCCTACCCCGGACGGTGTTGGCTGAGCGGGCGGCTCAAGCGGTCATGAACACGATTCCTTACACCGAAGACAAGATGTTCGGGGTGCTTTTAGCCCGGAGGCCCGACGGGGTCGTAGGTTTACTGAAAGCCTTTTCAGGCAAATTGCAGGGCAGCTTTCATCATCCGGGATGGGTTCCACCCATGCTGGAGCTTGCACCCAGTACACTGGAGAATACTACAAAAGCGCGCTTAGAGGAGCTGAAATCCGAACTCAAGGGGCTGGCCGCTCATAGGCTTTATGATCAGAGGGATTCGATCAAGTTGGCCTGGTCGCAGCGGACCGAAGCCTTCAATCGTCAGCAACTCGAACTCAAGAGAGAGCGTGCCCGACGGCGTTTAGAGGGTGCCTGCCCGGTCGAACTGGCCGCCGAGAGTCGAGGCGAATCGGCCCGTAAGCGGGCTTTCAAAAAAGAGCGGGCCGCAGCTCTAGAACCTCTGGAGCGTCTGGAGGCGGAAGTGGCCAGACTCAAGGGGGAGCGACGGGAGTTGTCGCGCGCCCTTCAGGCCGAGCTGCACAATCGCTTTGATGCGGAGCTATGGAAGCAACTGCCGTGGTCGCTCACTTCCCTTTTCCCGTCCGGGCCGCCGACCGGGACGGGGGAGTGCTGCGCCCCCAAGCTGCTCTACTTCGCCCGCAGCCACGATCTAAAGCCCTTGGCTCTGGCCGAGTTTTGGTGGGGTGACTCCAACGAGACCAGGCAAGGTGGAGAGTTCTATGCGCCCTGCGAAGAGCGCTGCGGGCCTCTTCTGGGCCCGTTGCTCTCTACCGCAGAATTTGAGATCCCGGTGCTCCACGAAGATCCTTATCTAGTGGTGGTGAGCAAGCCGAGCGGACTTCTCACGGTGGCGGGGCGGCAATCCTGGAACCAGGACTGCTTGCTCGGTCGCTTAGCGCCTCAGTGGGGTCCGCT
>JBAYRN010000055.1:0-34514 GCA_041676625.1 Vulcanimicrobiota bacterium | reverse complement strand
TGCATTCCAGCTTGAGGTCGCAGCCGGGCGCTAGAGATCTCGCTACCGACTCCAAAAGACTGCGCCCTTCTTGAATCTTTCCAAAGTGCCAGTCGTATCCTTCGGGAAGAGCGAGCTCAAACACGACCTGATCGAGTTCGGCCAGGCGGGCGTCGGCCAGAACGGCGTGCAAACGAATGTCCTGCTCTTTCACACCCTGCATTAGCAAGCGGAAAAACTCCTTTGGATCGGCCAGTAGCTTGCGCTCTTCAGACCCGGACTGCTCCACCGGTTGCACCTCGGGAGGTGGTGGGAGTTTTACGGTGGGCCGCTCCGCCAGAGGCTGTGACTCCTCGGCCGGGGCGGGCTCTTTTTCCACGCTGTCTAGCAGATGAGTCTGCCCCGAACGACTGACCCGCCCGGTCACCAGCACCTCCGGCATCTCCAGCCATTGGTCCACCACATCGGATTCCAGGTCGGCCTCAGCCGGGGTGGGGGTCACTGCCGCCGGAGAGCTGGGAGGAGCGGCTTGGGGAGGCTCGGCAGGTGCTTCCGGCTTCGCGATAGGCACCGGCTCTGGGGGAGGAGGCGGAGGCTCCGGGGTAGGGGCAGATACCGGAGGGGCGATCGATTCTGGCGGAGAAGCCGTGTCTAATTCATCCAGGGCGTGGGAAAGGCGGGCCACCTGACGTTCCAACTCGGTCACCCGGGAATCGTCGATCGGGGAGCCCGTAGGTCCGGGGAGGTTCGTCTCCAGGCGCTCGAGTCTGGACTCCAGGCCTTCCAGGGTCGGGTCGGTCTGGGGACAGGCCAGTTCCACCAGCAGCATCTCCCACTCCAATCGAGCTCTTTGGCCGAGTCGAAGCTGGCCCAGCATCTCGCCCACCGAACGCAGCCATCGGGTCACCGCCTTGACCGAGACCCTGGCCACGATGCGGTCCAGAGAGCTGCGCTCTTCAGATGAAAGGTGGCGGATGCTGTCATCCTCCGACTTCACTTTGAGCAAGAGTAGCATGCGCAGGTGGTCCTGAAAACTCTCGGCCAGGCGCTTGAGATCACGGCCGCGCACGATCCAGCTATCCAGCCTCTGAAGCGCCGAGGCGGCATCGCCGGAGACCAGATCGCCGAACATCTCCTCCATCACCTCGTAGCCCACGCCGCCCAGCAGGTCCAGCACGCTGTCCCGGGTCACCCGCCCCTCGCTGTAGACGTTGGCCTGCTCGAACAAGACTAGGGCGTCGCGCAACGAGCCGTCGGCGGCCCGGGCCAATTGGCGGGCCGCGTCCACCTCCAGATCGATCCCCTCTTCCCGGGCGATCATCAGCAGGTGCTGCTCTGCCTCACCGGCGGTCAGGGGCCGAAAGTCGTAGCGCTGGCAGCGGGAGAGGATGGTGGAGGGCATCTCGTGGGGGTGGGTGGTGGCCAGCACGAAGACCACATGAGAAGGCGGCTCCTCCAGGGTCTTTAGAAGGGCGTTGAAGGAGCTGGTGCTGAGCTTGTGCACCTCGTCGATGATGTAAACCTTGTAGCGCGCCGAGACCGGGGTGAAGTGCACCTTTTCCACGATAAAATCGCGGATTTTGTCCACCTGGGTGTGGCTGGCCGCGTCGATCTCGAAGACATCCAGGTTGTTGCCCTGGGCGATGGAGCGGCACTGGGAGCACTCGTTGCAGGGCTCGGCGGAGGGGCCGTTTTCGCAGTTTAAGGCCTTGGCGAAGATCCGCGCGCTGGAGGTCTTTCCCGTACCCCGGGGACCGCAGAAGAGATAAGCACGGGCCGGGTCGCCTGCTCCCAGCACATTTTGCAGGGTGGAAACGACCGATTCTTGCCCTACCAGATCGGAGAACTTTTGCGAGCGCCAGCGCCTGAACAGTGAAACGGACATGGGTTGCGGGTTCTGCCGAGGCCCGGCATGGCCCTTTTCCAGGTAGTATGGTTTGCGGCACTCGAACCACCCCGAAGAGGTAAGTGCGAGTGCCTATAAAACCAGCATTACCATGCGTCATATAATTGTTCTTTTAGTAACTATTCTTTTAACTGGATGCGGTAGCAGCTTTAACGATCCGATCCCTTTCGGGCCCATGCCGAATTCGCCCCCGACTCCCGGCCAAACTCTCCAGATGCGCTTTCTGAGCGCCCCGACCGGTGGCAGAGATGGGCAAGTCCTTAGCCCGCCCGTTAGAGTGGCCGTAGTGGACCAACAAGAGAACCGATCGAGGTCTCGTGCCTCCACTATTCCATAGAAAATTCCACTCCAGGAGGAGAAAATGTACCGCGTTTGTCTCGGAGGGCCGAATGTCAACAGGCCCTTAGTCTCGCTGCAGCTTATCCAATCGTTCGGCCACCAGTGCCCGGCCGGAGGCCAGCAGCGATGGCCAGTGGTTCTGCAGGGAGGCACGGTCTTGCAGCTTGGTGTAGAGCTCTAAGCGGGTACTGAAGTCCAGCAAAACTGCAGTGGGAGAGTCCAGGGCTTCTACCGCGGCCGAGATACGCTCCGACAGGTTGCGCAGGATTCGAAGGAAGTTTTCCTGGTTGATCTCGTTGTGCTGAAAGAGTTTCCAGGAGTGGTTGAGCGAATCCAGGAGCTGGGAACGACCGGCATCTTCCGGCTCTGGTGCTCTGGCTTGTTTCAGGCTCAAAAAGGTGGCCCCGCAATTGGGGCACTCTTCAGCCTCGGGTTCCAACTCCCCGGAGCAGACGGCGCATTTCCCTTCGGCCGTCACGGTGCCGTCGAGCAGGGAAACATCCATGGATTCTTCCAGGACCGCTACCTGCTCGGAGAGCTTTCTGAGAAACCCCTTGCCGGAGGACTTCTCCAACAGCCCGAGGAGGCTCTTCAGTTTGCCGCCAAGACCCGGAGCCAGCTCCTGCTCCAGCATGCTCTGAGCGAGCAGATTTAGCTCTCCGATCAGTTCGGCCACCTCTTCGCCTCCCGGCTTTTTCTTCTGGTAAAAGAAGAGCTGATTCAGCCGTTTGGAGCGGCTGGGGCCCAGGGCGATCCAATTCTGGTGCTGGATTCTGGCCAGGGTCCGCTGCAGACTGCCCCGGGCCTCCTCCAGATCGGTCCAGTCGTCTTCCAGATCCTCATCGATCTTGACCAGATCGGCGACGGCTGTTGCTTCTTCGCGAATGGCCAGGATCAGCTCGATCAGGGCGTTGAGGTCCTCCCTATCCGGATGGTCTCTCTTAAAGGTCTCGGCGGAGTTTAGCTCTTGCTCGAGTTGTTCCTGAAACCCGGCAAGTTTTCGAATCTTTTTTTCTTTGCTCTGGTCGGCAAGCTGGTCCAACATGACCCGGGGATTCTCTCTCGGTGAGACAATATCCCTTAGTCAATTCCCCTCAGGGCCACCAGCAGAGCCTCTCGGTTGTCGTTCCACACGTCTTCTTCTCCGGTCGGAGGCAACTCCAGGGTGATGGTCGCGATCCTTTTCTCGATCCCGGCGTAGCTTCCGAACGACCCGGGGGTGGGGTAGCCGATGCTGGGTTCGACCGGGTAGCCGTTTTGAGCCGCCATGGCTTCGGCCAATTTCCGGCCCGGACCGTCGTAGTTGACACACCGATAGGGGCAATGGACCGACACGATGCGATCCGGTTTGAAATTTTCCAGAAGCTCCATCACCAGACGGGTCTCCGGCTCCGAGGCGGGCTCGGGTCCGCCCCAGTAGTCGGTCTCTTTACCTTCGGGGCTCCAGTTGGCGGTGGGGAAGTTGCGGTTGAGGTCCACCCCCCGGGCGTTTTTTCGCTGTCCGACGGCCAGTCCGTCGGGGTTGACGACCGGAACCAGCACCACCCTACGGTCTTTGAAAAGTTCCGGGTGCTTTTCCAGGTGCTCGACCAACTTCTGCACTACCTCGGCGCTCTCCGGCTCTTCGCCGTGAAACACTCCGAAGAAGAGCACGGTCTGACTGCCCGCCCCCAGCAGGTCGGCCTGGATCGACCGGCCCTGGACCGAGAAACCCAACGGCTTCTTCATTCGCTGATCAACTGGTAATCGGCTTTTCGACAACACAGGACCTCGAGGATGGGCCGGTCCAGCTTGTTCAAAAACTGATAGTGGTAGATCTTGCGCCGCTTCTTGAGAGAGACCGGCACGATTTTCATGGCCTCGGTGATCAGTCGCGACTCCTCCAGATCCAGGGCATCGTGAAAGGCCGCCCCCTCCAGGCCCCGGTTGTCTCGAAAGAGCAACACCTCTTCGAAGACGACTCGAAAGATCTCGCCCCGGGTCCAGGCCAGTACCAGTTCTACCTGGGCCTGGGCAAAGCTCACGCTGGAGAGGCTCCCGGCGGGCGGCACGGGTTCTGACTCTCCGGAGCTCTCCGGTTCCGGGAATTCGAGTTCAGGAGGCTGCCGATAGGGGCGGGGTCGCAGGCCGCTGCCTTCAAGCCAGGCCTGGAAGCTCTTGAGCAGAGGCGGCACCCAGGGCTCCAGGTCCACGAACTGCAACCCCACGGTATAGGACTTGCCGGTGGGTTGGCACCACACAACTCGGCAGAGAAGTGGGACCGGCTCCTGATCCGGGATGTCCAGGTCGAGGGTCATCTTGATCCTGGCTCCGGGAGTGAGTTCATCCTCGGTTTCCAGCTTGAGTCCGCCCTGGGAAACATCGATGGAAAGGGCCCGGAAGTTGGGGAGGGCGGGGGAGAGAGCGCGGAGTCTGGCGTTGGTCCGGGAAAAGACTCGAGAGTATCTCTCCGCGCCTTGGGGGACCTGGGGATAGCTAAGCTGCTCGGCCCCCTCGGTGACCACCCCCTGGCAGATGAAGTCGCCCTGGTGGGTTTGCCTGGCCTGCTGCAGTTGGACTTCCAGCCGCAGATCCCCATCGCCTACGTTGAGGGTCAGGCTGAGCGCCTGCTGGCGCGGCCGAAAGCGGCTGACAAAGGTCAGTCGATTCCCGTCGTGGGCGAGGTATGAGGCCGAAATAGCCTGTCGGCGCGCACTTGACACTTACTTCTCTCTCCTCTCCCCGGGCAGGCGCGTAGACAGTACTCGTCCAAGCCAGGTCCATGCCTTCCTATTTTTCTCTCAGGGATCGGCTCCTTCGTTGACCATCGACAAGTTGTATGAAGATTCGCTGAAACTTCTGGAGCAAGGTCGGTTCGCCGAGGCTCGGGAGTTGGGCCACCGACTCCTGAAACAGAGGTTTTCGGGAGCCTTCGAGGTTCTGGCTCGGGCTTTTCACGGTGAAGGGCAATTCGTGGTCGCTCTGCAGGTACTGGAGAGTGGAGTGAAGGAGGCACCGGTCTGGCCCCTCTGGCTTCTACTCGGTAATTATCGCTCTGAATCGGGGGATCTGGAGGGGGCCCTGGAGGCTTATGAGCAGGCGCGAGCGTGTGCTGGGGCAGAGCGAGATCAGATCCTCTTCAACGAAGCTCTCATGCGGCTACGGTTCGGGAACCGGGAGAAGGCTCTGGAGCTTTTTTGGCAGGTTTACGCCGATTCCAAGGATCAGAAACTTCGGGTAGTGGCTCTGACCCACCGACTGACCACCCTGGTGGAACTGGACAGGGTCACGGAAGCTCTGATGGAGTTGGGCGAAGCGTATCTCCACGAGTCCGACAACGCGGAGCTTCTCAGCAAGCTTGCCTTCCAGCTCCTGGAAAAAGGGGACAGAAACAACGCCCTCAACCTGGCCTTGCAAGCCCTGGGGGTCCGGAGAGCCGGCGAGGTGCCCCGGGTGGTGCGCTTGATCCAGGGAGAACGGTCGGAGCGTGCCAGGCTGTTTGAGGTGAAATTTCGGGGAAGCTTTCCGGAAGAGGACTTGAATTTTTCCAAGTGTTCCAAAGTGTATGCCGATGATGCCCAGGAGGCCGAAGCTCTGGCCCGGGAGTTTGAGCCGCCGGATGTGAGAGGCGATCTGACGCTCGAGAGCGTGGCTGAGATCGAGGGAGAGGTTAGCGAGTGGAAGGGAGTGGATTGGTCCAGCGGGCTAATTTTCGATAACAAATGAATTTAAATCCGATTAACCTGGGGGCTCCGGTTCTGGAAGACCTTCCCACAGAATTTTTGGTATCCACCTGGAACGTCTGGTTCGACCGCTACCAGAGGGAGCAACGCAACGCCGCTCTGCTGGCCGAACTGCAGGCCCAGCGGCCCCACATCATGCTTTTCCAGGAGGTGACCTTGCCCTTTGTCCGGGCTCTCCAGCAGGCGGATTGGTTGCGGGAGGGTTACTGGATTTCCGGGGTCGAGCATAACCAGATCGGAGTGGTGATGGTGGCCCGGGTCAGGTGTCTGAATCTGGCTTTTCATACCCTGACGAGTTCCATGGGCCGGAGGCTCCTGGTGGCCGAGTTTGGCGGAGGAGTAGCCGTGGCGAGTGGCCACTTCGAGAGCAACCGGAGTTCCGGGCCCGTCCGAAAGACCCAATACACGGAGACTTTGCAGCGACTCAGTGGCTTTCCGGCGGCGGTTCTGGGTGGAGACTTCAACAGTTCGCCCCAGGATCCCGAGTCCGAAGCGTTCGCTTCCGGTCGAGACGTCTGGCCCGAGCTTATGGCGGCAGACCCGGGCTACACCGTGGATAGCGAGGGGAACCTCATGCTGGCAAAGCAAGAGCCCAACAAGCAGACCCGAGCCCGGATCGATCGCCTTTTTTGTCTGGGCGGGGTTCAAGCCGCGGAAATTCAAATGCTGGGGACCCAGCCTTTTTTCGAAGGAGATTTTCCCTCCGATCACTTCGGACTGCTGGCTCGTATAAGACGATCTTAAATCCTTAGTACCAGACTTTTCATGGCAGGTACGAACATCGGGTTGACAAACATTCTCTGACATCGTGCTACTACCCGAGTCATCTGAAGAAGCTTTTGAGGTCTATGATCTGCCCCGCGGAGGCCAGGTGGTTGTGTGGGGAAAATTTGTAGCGCAGATCGCTTCCTACCCTGAAACCATCAAGGATACCATGGGGCAATCTCATGGAGTACCCCAGGTGTATATCTTACCCGAGAGGCTGTTCGACATCAGCCTGGGGGTAAGCCGCTCGGAAGTGGAATTTCCCACCTATTTCAATTTTTACCTCAATCAGCGCAAGACCATCATCGTGTGTCGACGGCATCAGCTCAAACCGGTCATGCGGGTTTTGCGGGAAGCGGTTTTCGGGCCCAGTTCCCTGCGGCTGGAGCGAGACTACGCGCCGGGTTTGAAGCCGGCCGATCTGAAAAAAGAGATGGCCTACTTCAAGCAGGATGAGAGCAAGCCCGGGGGGCGCCTGCGAATGCGCGATATGGTGGATTTTGCGGTTTTCGACGACAACAACGAGGTGGAACTGGCCGATATCAAGATTACCATGGTGGGCCTGGACCGCTACCGCTTTACCTCCGGTGAGAAGGTGAGGGAACTCTCTTTCCGGGCTCCCCCCAAGTCGCCCCCGGCGGCCTCCTCCACCCGCCGTTATCGACCTCCGTTTTTCGGGGTTACGGTGATAGGGAGTGGCCACGGGTTCGATCCTTCGGCCGATACCTCCGGTTTCATCATCTGGGTCAACGGTCGGGGGATACTGGTGGATCCTCCGGTCGACACCACCCAGTGGTTGCGATCGCACGGGGTGGATTCCAGGCTGATCAGCGACCTGATCCTGACCCACTGTCACGCCGACCACGACGCGGGCACCCTGCAGAAGCTTTTGGAAGAGGGCCGGGTCCGACTTCACACCACGCCCACCATCATCGAAAGCTTCATCCGCAAGTACCGGGGTCTGGTGGGCCTGGCGGGCTCTCAACTCCGGGCTCTTTTCGACTTTATCCCGGTTTCGGTCAATGAGCCGGTCAACATCGCGGGAGCCAGCTTCTACTTTCGGTACAATTTTCACCCGGTACCCACCCTGGGGTTTTCCACTTCCTTTCAGGGAAAGTCGTTCGCTTATTCCGGCGACCACCTGAACGATGCCGACCATCTGCAACAGCTTCATCAGGAAGGGCTTATCTCGGAGCGTCGCTTGAACGACTTGCTGGATTTCGAGTGGGACGCGGACCTGATCTTGCACGAGGCGGGCGTGCCCCCGATTCATACGCCGGTGGAAGCGCTGATCGCTCAACCCGCCGAGGTGAAGGAACGCCTTTATGTCAATCATATCTCGGTTGACCGCATCCCCCGGGACTCCGGCTTGAAGCTGGCCCCTCCCGGAGTGCGAGACACCCTGACTCTGGAGGTCAAGCCACCCGAATTGTGGCTGGCCCAGCGCATGCTGGACCTCTTCAGTGGAGTTGATCTCTTTTGGAACCTGCCGGTTTTGAAAGTCGCGGACTTTTTGCGAATCGCCTGCTATCGGAAGTTTCACGGAGGAGAGGCACTGGTGAGGACCGGGGAGCCCGGTGATGAGTTTTTTCTGGTCCTTTCGGGAGAGGCCGAAGTGGTGCAAAGGGGAGAGTTCCTCACCCGACTCGGGCGCTACGACTACTTCGGAGAGATCGCGGTCTTGCTTGGCTCCGAGCGAACCGCCGACATTCTGGCTTACACCGAAATGGAGGTTCTCACCGTCTCGGCTCGAGATTTTCTGCGTTTCGTGGAGGGCACGGAGATCGCTCGCACCTTGCGTCTGGTGGCGGAGAGCCGCCTCCACGAGGGGTGGCCGTTGATGAACGAAAACGATCTCCTGGCCAAGCTGACCGTCAAGCAAAAGACCCAGCTCATTCCGTACATGAGGCAACGGACCATCCCCGCCGAGCGGTTGCTGTATCGGGAGGGAGACCGAGTTCGCTGTCTGTACCTCATTAAAGAAGGGCAGGTCCGGCTCTCTCGGGAGGAAGGGAACGAGTCCCGAGCCTATCGAGGTGCCCTGGTGGGCCGGGTCAAGACGGATGGGGAGCGCCACTCCGTCAATGCCGTCACCGAGTCCACCACCGTGGTCTACGTGATTTCTATGGCTGACCTGAAGAACTTCTTCCGGGAGAACCCGGGCACTCATGTTCGGTTTCTGGCGGCCGAACGAGGGCAGACCACGGAGATTTTATAGCCTTGGAAAGTTTCTTATTTCGGCTTCAACAAACCATATCCCGGGGGCGCCGGCACCGCGACCAGCGCTGCGCATTGCTACTGATTTCCCTCGCCAGGGGTAGCCAGGCTGAAGAGCTGGTGTCCCGGCTCAGGCCACTGATCCGGCTGGAAGACACTCTGGCGGCCTTACCCGAGAATCGTCTTGGGGTGATCGTGGAGGATCAGGGCCACCTGAGCGATCCCTTGAGAGTCGCGCGGCGGCTTCAGGAAGCGTCCGGCGAGCAGATCCGTGAGATCGCGATCGTGGAGTTGGACGGTAGCCAAGAAAAGGCCGAAGACTATCTCAATGCGGCGAGTCGAATGAAGTGCAAGGGGGGCCCCACCTTCCACAATCAGCGCTCCGATCTCGATGCCAAAGCTCGGCTGAAGCTGGAGGCGGATCTCGACGTGGCTTTGGAGACCGGCGGTCTGGTCACCCACTACCAGCCGATCTTCAACCTGCGGTACGGCACGCTGACCGGTTTTGAGGCCCTGGTGCGCTGGGAGCATCCGGAGCACGGACTGCTGCTCCCCGGCGCTTTCTTAGAGATGGCGGAGCGTCGGAACCAATTGCTAAAGATCGACGAGTTTGTACTGAAGCAGGCCCTCACTCAGATCCCCGCCTGGAACGAGGTTTCAGAGCATCCCATCTACGTGAGTGCAAACCTGGCTTCGGCGCATTTTCTGAAAGCCGAACACCTGAACTCCATCATCCAGACCTTGAACGCCCACCCGAAGGCCCTGGGTCTGCTCAGGATCGATGTGAGCGAACAGGTCCTCTTCGATCAGGAAGGGATCGATTCGCTCAAGACCCTGGATATGCTCCGGATCGGGTTCAATCTAGATGATTTCGGGGTGGATTCGGAATCGTTCCATTGCCTGGGCAGTTTCCCGTTCAACTCCCTCAAGATCGACCGTACGCTGATCTGTCAGATGGAAGACGAGGTCAACGCGGAGTTGATCGTGGCGGTCTTGCGCATCGCCAAGCGGATGGGTATGAGGACCATCGCCGAGGGAGTGGTGACCCACGCCCAACTCGAGGAGCTACGCAATCTGGGCTGCAACGAAGCCCAGGGTTTCCTCTTCTCCGAGGCCGTACCAAAGGACGAAGCGGCCGAGTTGATCAACCACGAATACCGCTGGTGATCTAGTGCCGCAACAAGAACCCTTCCACCACTTGCTCGGTGGCTACCGAGAAATCGATGTGACCTTTTTCTACGTCGACTTTCTCCAGCTTGACCCGAATCGGATCTCCCGAGTCGCCCTCTAGCTTCTGCTTGACCAGGCCGGTCACGAAGGGCTCCTGCAGTCTCACCAGGGTTCCGTTTCTGAGTTCTTTGTGGATGCGACCGTCGAAGCTCTGTCCGATCTTGTCCTTCATCAGTTTGGCCTCGGCCGAGCGGTGGACTTCCCGCTCGATCTGTTTGATGGCCTCTTCCTGCTGGTTGAAGTGCTCGGCCAGGACCTGCATCTCTTCCACGCTGTAGGGGCACTCCCGCCCCTCGGCGTAGGCCTTTTCGATGCGCTGATTCACCAGGTCAGGCGCTCGGCGGTTGGGGGCGGTGGTGTGGCCGTAGTCGGGGGCGGCCAGGCAGAAGTGGCCTTCGATGGGCTCTCCGGGTTGAGCCACCACGTACTCGCCCCGTCCTACCAGTCTAACGACCTGGGAGGAAAGCTCTTCGTGGGCGCCGGGGTCGGCCTCTTTGCGATTCTCCAAGAACTCGTTCAGGGCTTTGGCGTTGGGGTCGCTGGGCAATTGATAGTCATACTTGCCGGCCAGTTCCTTGATCCGGTCCCATTTCTCGGGGGTCTTGACGATCCGTCGCAGGGTCGGCATGCCCGCCTGGTCCAGCACGTTCATCGACGAGATGTTGGCCGCCATCATGTTGAACTTGACCTTGTCCTTGGCGACGCTCTGAAATTCTCTCTTCATTCCTTTCACCTTGCCGTCCTGGATCTGGGCTCGGGCTTCGCTGCTCTCTAGATCCAGGGAGCCTTTGGCGTGAAAGAAGTGGCGCAGGCGCTGGGCGGCTTCACTCTGCAACTCCATCTGTTCAGCCAGCACCCGATCCTGGAGCTGGGGCGGTTGAGGGCCGGAGCCTTCGGTCAGGTATTCGTTGACGGAATCGTAGGCCATTTGCGCTCGATTGTGCACGTAGCCTCGAAAGACCTTAAGACCCTTGATTTCACCCTCCGGAGTGACGTCGAACTGCTTGACCATGGCCAGGCGGTCAACCTTTTCGTTGAGCGAGGTGTGGCCTTCGCTGAGGTTCGGAGGGATCATGGGAAAGATCATGTCGTCGGTGTAGACGGTGGCCCCGTGGCGCATGGCCTGATTGTCAATGACGTCTCCCTTCTTTACCAGGGAATCCACGTCGGCGATCCCCACCATCATGCGGATGTCTCCGTTGGGGAGTTTTTCGGCGTACTCCACCTGATCGATGTCTTTGGAAGCGTGCTCCAGCAGGCCGGTACTGGGGTTGAGGTCCCCGTTGTCCACCGATACGAAGGGCAGATGGCGCAGGTCTACCACCGAGGGGTGATCCGGTCCGGGAGCCTGGGTAAAGGCGGCGGCGGCGGTCTTGACCTCCTCGGTGAACTCCGGCAGCATGTCCTGGTCGGCCACGGCTCGGCAGGCGATGACCTTCAAGTCTTCGGTGGGGGTCTGGTCATCTTTGTAACGAGCCAGGATCTCACCGGCTTGGCGACTGTTGACGACCCTGCTGACCCCTAACTCTTCCTGAGCCACCAACTGAGTCTTGAGGCTGGACAGTTGATCTCTCCAGTCGCTCTTTTGGAAGCTATCGCCCAGGCCACCGCGGGTGGGAGTCTCCTTCTTGGCCTGGGGAGCCGGCGCGCTGTAGAAATTTCGGGTTTGGATGGAGGGGATCACGGTGTTTCCTTACTTTCTGCGAAGTGTTTTGCTAGTTCTTCAAAAGAGTTGAGGGTGAGGGTTCTCTTTTTCTTGAGATTGTTCGTGCGGACTTTTGGTCCCGGCTGGTAGTTTTCAACGGTTCGGGCTGCCTCAGGGTCGCTGGGGGAGCTTGCATCCACGGTATGCAGCAGGCCCTGTACTTCTTTGAAGCTGCCGTCTTCAAAGAGCAGGTCCACCTGGCCCACCATGCGTCCATAGGCGTCGGCTTCCGCCACCCAGCTCTTGCTGCCGTCTTCTCGGACCACGACTTCAGGAGCCTCGGTGGCCCGGTGGTCGTGGGCGGCCAGAGCGAGATCGATGCCGGGTACGGTGCGGGCGATCTCTTTCATGGTGTTTAAGTTTTCGTGCCCCAGAACCACGACTGCGTCGGCTCCCTGACTTTTTACCTCCGGGATCAGACTTCGCAGGGTGTCTTCGATGGGGAGCGTGGTGAGGGCGGCGCCGGCGGCAGGGAAAACAGCCGACCCGAGGTCCCGAGTGACCACTCCGATGAAGGCGATGGACTGTTCCTGGAGCTTGCGGATGGTGTACGGTTTGGTGCCCTCGATGCTCCGTCCATCGGCGTGCTTCACGTTGGCCACCAGAACTTCGCCCTGAAAGGGTTCGATCAGCCCTTCTCTCAAGCTCTGGTAGTCGTTGCTGGGATCTTCGAATTCGTGGTTGCCCAGGGCCAGGATGTCTACCGTGGCCTGGTTGAAAAGTTCGGGGATGGGCGAGAAGTGAGCGGGCCCCTGAGCGGTGTTGTCTCCGCACACATCGCCCAGGTTCACAGTGATGGCGCCGGGATTTTCTGCTTCCAGTTGTTTGATTTTGCCCACCAGGCGGGCCGCCCCGCCGGTTCCGTCGTTCAGCGGACCCAGGCGACGATGGAAGTCGTTGAAGTGGAAGAGGCGAACGCGCTTGATATTGGACCCGGCTTTCACGATAGGATGAGCTTAGCGCACAGGCCTGAAAAGTTACTGAAACAAACCAGCCTTCTAGATACATCTTGAGAGAAAAAAAGAACCGCCCAGGTCATTGCAGAGGATAATTAGCAGGAGGGTCCACATACAGCTTTTCTTCGACCTGGGCGGTATGTTATTCGCTTGTAGGTCTATTATAGTCCGCGGTGGGCGGGTCGGTATCCGGGCCAGGTTACCGTTGAGTAAACTATGTAACCGAAGTTAGCATCGCCGCAATATCCTGTTCATATTTTCGGCCCGAGCGAAGAATGTTTACAACCTGTTAACGCCAAACGGCAGAACTTTAAAAACGCGGTCAGACGGTAGCCCGTATAAATGAAGTATGACTACTCGCTTTTCTGGTGCAGACATCACTACCAACGAACTCAGGGCCGAATTGATCGCTCGCTCCGAATCTCAGGACAGGAGAAAGGTCTCCCTTCTCCTCAAGGAACTGGCTGAGCGATCGGAAGCTACCGCGGGAGAGTTGGTTGAACACTATCTGGAGCGCACCGGCACCTCCACCCTCGAAACCGCCCTGGCGGGCCTGGCCTGGCTCTGCTTTGGTCTGGTGTTCGGCATCCTGGGGCTCACTTTCGGGGGCCTGGTGGGGGTCGACACGGAGACGCTGGTGGTCCTGATGGGTGCCTTCTTGATGGGCCAGGCCTGTCTGAAGACTTACAATTCTGTCTCGACCGCCAAGTTCTTCGCCCAGGAGTTCACCAAGATTGCCGGAGCCCGCAAGATGTCGCAACTGGTGAGCCAACAGTATAACCCCGTTACCACGTTGAGTTATGCGTACACCGCGTAAGCACCCGAAGGTTTCCTTCGAGAAGCGGCCAATTACCCGTCTTATGTCGTTACTTAAATCGTTTTGCACAGCACTTATCGTTGTTTCTTTCCTGGCCGGTTGTTCCGGCCAGGGTGTCACCATTAGCTCCAACCAGAACGGAGAGTCTTCCAAGGTCCAGATCTCCACGGACGGGGTGAAGGTAGAAACTCACGGCCAGGACGGAGCCACGAGCCAGGTCGCGGTCACCGGTCAGGGTGTCCAGGTCAACTCCGACAAAGCCGGCCAGACTTCCCAGGTCAATGTGTCCGGCCAGGGCGTTCAGGTCGACACGACCGACGGCGCTCAAGCCACCCAGGTCAACGTGGGCGCCCAGGGAGTGGAGGTCAGCGGTGACGCCATCAAGGGGGTCGACGGTCAGTTCGGCGTGGCCGCGCTCGAGCACGGCGAGAATACGCAAATCACCGTGGACGGTCAGTCGGTACAGGTTACCGGGCACGGTGGACGAGTGGATGTGAGCGTCGATGAATCCGCGGTCGGCGATGCCATCGTGATCTCCGGGGCTTCGCAAGAGCGGGTGATCGACGCCAACGGGCGCAAGGTGGTGATAAGTGGGGCGGCCAACGACATCACCATCACCGGAAATTGCCCCGGTCTGGTGGTCAGCGGTAGCGCCAACGAGGTAGAGATCGAATCTTGCGACAACATCGTGGTGAGCGGCACCGGTAATGAGATCGAATACGAAAAGGGAAATCCCAGGATCGTAGACTCTGGAACCGGCAACGTAATCTCCAGATCTTAAATTAGTACATTCGTAGGAGCCCTCCCCCTCCGGGCGAAGGGCCCCTTATGTCGCAGCAACTTTCTATCAAAGCACCTCTTTCGGGGGTGCTTGTTCCATTGGACACGGTGCCGGATCCGGTCTTTTCCCAGAAGATGGTGGGAGACGGCATCGCCATCGACCCCACGTCGGAACTGCTGGTTTCGCCCTGTGCTGGAACGGTCGTGCAGTTGCACCCGGCGGGGCACGCGGTCACGATCCGAAGCGAGGAGGGCTTGGAGATTCTGGTTCATATCGGGATCGATACCGTCAAACTGAAGGGCGAAGGTTTCGAACCGCTGGTTCAGGTTGGCCAGGCAGTGCGTGCGGGTGATAACCTGATCAAGTTTTCCGCCGACCTCCTGGCCCGTAAAGCCCGGAGCCTGCTCTCCATGGTGATCTTCACCAATGAAGATGTCATCCATAGGATCGCCTTCGAGAAGGGCACCGTTCAGTCCGGATCCGATCCTGTGGCCACCGTGACGATGGCCCTGTCCGATTCTGTGGAGGAGGGAGGCAACGACAAGGAGTTCCTTTCCGAGACCATCATAATTCCCAATCCCACCGGTCTTCACGCCCGGCCCTCGGCGGTTCTGGCCAATCTGTGCAAGCGCTTCGACGCCCGGGTGGAGATCCAAAAAGGTACCGAGAGAGCGAACGCCCGTTCGGTCGTGGGGATCATGGGCCTGGAGGTGGGGCGAGGAGATAAGGTTCAACTGGTGGCTCGTGGTCCAGAGGCTGAGGCGGCTCTGGAGGCTCTGGTGCCCCAGTTGAGGGAGGGACTGGGTGAAGAAGGCGCGGTGCCGGTGTTGATGAGGGGGGCTGATGCCCAGGCCGAACCGGAGGCCCCGGTATTGCTGCCGCCCCGCTCGGGCGATGAGAGCCTGCTGCTGGGGGTGGCAGCCTCTCCGGGGATCAGCGTGGGGAAGGTCTTTCAGCTGCGTGAACAGGAGATCGAGGTGGACCCCAATCCGGCTGGTCCGCCCGAGCAAGAGCGGGTGGCTCTCAACCGGGCTATCGGTGCCTCGGTCCGCGAACTGGAGGCCCTGGTGGCTAGGCTCCACGCCGAAGCGGACCCATCCAAGGCGGCCATCTTCGCTGCCCACCAGGAACTCCTGGAGGATCCCGATTTGCTGGATCTGGCCGAGGGGGGGCTGGCCCGGGGGCTTTCTGCGGCGGCGGCCTGGGAAAAGGCCTACTTGCGCCACGCCGAGCGACTGGCCAATCT
This sequence comes from Vulcanimicrobiota bacterium, assembly GCA_041676625.1. GTDB lineage: Bacteria > Vulcanimicrobiota > Xenobia > Xenobiales > JADMJV01 > JAEXNA01. Next base: position 18,851 of record JBAYRN010000055.1, on the reverse strand, counting down.
GCGCAACGAGTTGCTGGCCGCCCGAGCCAATGATATCCGAGATGTGGGTCGGCGCGTACTCTCCAAGCTGGTGGACTCCCTGGAAGTGCGGCGAGAAATACCCGAGGGCACCATTCTGGTTGCCGAAGACCTCACTCCTTCCGACACCGCTAATCTGGACCGCGAGCGGGTCCTGGGCTTCTGCACCACGGCGGGGGGCGCCACCAGTCACGTGGCCATCCTGGCCCGCTCCTTAGGAATACCGGCCATCGCCGGCATCGAAGTTCGCTCCCTGGAGATCCCGGAAGGGACCCGAGTGATCCTGTTCGGCGGTAGAGGGCAGCTCAAGGTCGACCCCTCCGACGACCTGGTCGCAGCCGTTCAGAAAACCCAGAAGAAACGGGAAGAGCGGCGCCGGAAGTACCTGGAAAGGGCCCACGAGTCGGCCGAAACCACCGACGGCCACCGGGTGGAAGTGGCGGTCAACGTGGGGGGGTCCAGCGAAGCCGAAGATGCTGTCAAGCTAGGGGCCGAAGGTGTTGGATTGCTGCGCAGCGAGTTTCTCTTCTTGGAGCGCTCCTTTGCTCCCACCGAAGAGGAGCAGTACCAGTCTTACTCAGCGGTAGCCCGGGCCATGGGAAAAGATAAGCCGGTGATCATCCGGACTCTAGACGTGGGGGGCGACAAGCCACTTCCCTATCTGCCGATCCCTCTCGAAGAGAATCCCTTTCTGGGTCAACGAGGGATCCGGGTTTTGCTGAACCGGCCGGACATCTTTCGCCCCCAGGTGCGGGCCATTTTGAGGGCCGGTGAGCACACCCGGATGCACATCATGTTTCCCATGATCACCACCGTCTCCGAATTTCGGATGGCCAAGCAAGTGGTCAGAGAAGAAGAGGAGAAGCTGGGCATGGAGCCCATCCAGGTGGGGTTGATGATCGAGGTGCCGGCCGCCGCTCTGTGCGCTGAAGCTCTAGCCCGAGAAGCCGATTTCTTCTCGGTGGGCACCAACGACCTTACCCAGTACACCCTGGCCATGGATCGGGGGCACCCCCAGTTGGCGGCCAAGATCGACGGACTGAGTCCGGCGGTCCTTCGGTTGATCAAGCTCACCGTGGACGCAGCCCACGCTCACGGCCGTTGGGTAGGGGTGTGCGGAGGCATCGCCGGCGAGCCCCAGGCCATACCGATTCTGGTTGGGCTGGGGGTGGATGAACTCTCGGTGGGGCTGCCCTTGATCCCGGCCGTGAAAGCTCGAATCAGAGAGTACTCTCTGGAGCAGTGCCAGGATCTAGCCCGGCAGGCTCTGGAGATGGAGGAGGCCGCCGAGGTCCGGGCGCTTTGTCCCGATAGTCTGGAAGAGGAGTTGGCGATCTGATGAAAAGTTTTAGGCAAGCTTTCGGACTGCTACAAAAGATCGGCAAGGCGGTCATGCTACCGGTTTCGGTCCTGCCTGCTGCCGGGATTTTGCTGGGGGTTGGAAGCGCCGGGTTTAAGTGGATCCCCACTCGAGTCTCCGAACTGATGGCCGAATCGGGGGGGGCCGTCTTCGGCAATCTCCCTCTCTTGTTCGCTATCGGGGTGGCTCTAGGGCTGGCCGCTGGAGATGGAGTGGCGGCCCTGGCCGCCACCGTGGGTTACGTGGTCTTGATCGCCACCCTGGGAGTCATGGCTCGAGCCTCGGGGAAAGCTCCCAGCATCTCTCCGGAAGAGCTGTCCGGTTATAAAGTGGATATGGCCTCGCAGTTCAGCGACTACAGCGTGATCGAGCGGCACATCGAGATCGTCTTCAAAACCGGCATCATCGATACCGGGGTCATGGGGGGGATCCTGGTCGGAGCGCTGGCGGCTTACATATTCAACAAGTACTACCGCATCGAACTACCGCCCTATCTGGGCTTTTTTGCCGGCAAGAGGTTCGTACCCATCGCCACAGCATTTTCGGCGATCTTTCTGGGGGTCGTCCTGAGCGTGGTCTGGCCTCCGGTCGGCTGGGCCATCGATCAGTTTTCCAACTGGGCCACCGGTGAGAATACCTCGCTAGCGGTTTTCGTCTATGGGGTGGTGGAGCGCTCGCTTTTGCCTTTTGGTCTGCACCACATCTGGAACGTGCCATTCTTTTTCGAGATCGGAGAGTTCACTACGGCCAAAGGTCAGGTGGTTACGGGAGATGTCACCCGCTTCATCAACGGGGACCCCACGGCCGGCATCCTGGGGGGTGGGTATCTCTTCAAGATGTTCGGACTGCCGGCTGCGGCCATGGCGATCTGGCATAGCGCCAAACCCGAGCGCCGGGCTCAAGTGGGCGGCATTATGGTCTCGGCGGCTCTCACTTCGTTTCTGACCGGCATCACCGAACCCATTGAGTTTTCCTTTATGTTTGCTGCCCCCATGCTCTACGCCGTGCACGCCTTTTTGGCCGGTACCTGTTTTACCGTGCTGCACTGGGCGGGCGGTCTGATCGGCACCAATTTCAGCCACGGCTTGATCGACTTTATGATCCTCTCGCCCAAGGCCACCCGGCCCGACATGGTGATTTTACTTGGTCTGGTGTACGCGGCGATCTACTACACCGTGTTTCGATTCTGCATTCAGAGGTTTGACCTCAAGACTCCGGGGCGGGAAGTGGTGGAACTACCTTCCGCCGTCGCCGATGCCGGCTCCGATGACTTCAGCCGCATGCTGGTGCTGGCTTTCGGAGGCCGAAGCAACATCACGGCTCTCGATGCCTGCATCACTCGTCTCAGGGTCTCGGTCAAGGACCAAGCGCTGGCCTCGACGGCCAAGCTCAAGGCCCTGGGTGCCTCCGGGGTGGTGTCGGTGGGGGATAATCTCCAGGCCATCTTCGGACCCCGATCGGAGAACCTCAAGTCCGCCATGGAGGCCTACCTGAAAACCGCCGGTGACGAGGCTGAGCTCAAGGAGGAAGACAAGCACGAACTGGAGGAGTCAGAGAGTGAGGTCGCAGAAGTTTCCATCGAGGTTGACCCTGAAGCCGGTAAGAAGGCTTTGGAGTGGACCGCGGCCCTCGGGGGGAGCGACAATATCAAGGAACTGATACCCTGCGCCGTCACTCGATTGCGAGTGGTGGTGGCCGATTCCGAGAAAGTGGATCGAATGCGACTGGAGGCTGAAGGGGTGCAGGCAGTCATGGCACTCCCCGACCACACCTTTCACCTGATCGTGGGACCGGCTAGCGATCAATACGCCCGGGAGATGCGTCGGGTTTAAGGGGCTTTGCAAAAGCAGGGGTCCGGCACGATGAGTTTGGCCGGACCCCCGCTTTGCCTCTATTGTTGCACTGGCGTCTAACTTCATCGGGGTAGGTTTGTTTCGGGTTCCCAGAGGAGTTTTTTCGTCTTTTTGATCGTGACGTTGATGAGGACAAAACACCCCCTTCAGAGAATCGAGCCCATCAGATGTTACCGACCATTCGGACAATTCGCCTCAGCCACCGTTCCGGTGCGGAGCTAAACGCTGTAGTCACCCCTGAAGTACTGCTGATAGGGCGCAGCCCGAGGACTGCGGATCTGGTCTGCAGCTGGGACAGTAAGATGTCCCGCAGCCACGGGAGGGTATGGCTGGAGGATGACCAGGTTTGGTACGAGGACCTGGGTAGCTCCAACGGGAGTTGGATGGAGAACGTCCGCCTCTCCGCCAAGACGGCGCTACAACAAAGCCCGGTCCTACTGGGAGAGACCGTTCTTTCGTTGACGCTAGAAACCGAGTCGGCCACCGTGGAAGACGGGATGACTCTACAGCTTCGCCAGCCGGTGAGTCGCCAGGATTTTGCGGGGGCGCTGGAAGATGCCGCGGAGAGCCCGGATGTCTTGAAAACTCTGGCCCGGTTCGTGGACCAACTGCTGGGTGCAGCCACCTTGCAGGAGCTTGCCCCCTGTCTCTGTTCCCTCTATTCGCACCTACCTACCGCCCAGAACATCTATTTGATCGGCCCTCCGAGAGCTGAAGAAGAGATCGAGCACCTCATCGACCCGGAGAGTCTGACCCGGGAGGGCAAACCGGTCGGCTTGGTTAGTCGCAGTCTGGCCCGGATGGCCATCGCTCGTGGGGAAGCGCTCCTGTTCTCCCAGGCCGACGCTCCCTCGGGCCGGATCCATGAGAGCACCCGTCTCAAAGGGATCCGATCAGCGGTGTACGTGCCTCTGGTGGGAGGTGACGGTTCGATCCTGGGGGTGCTCTGCGTGGATAGTCCGCTTTCCACTTTGCCTCTCCATCAGGAGAGTTTTCAGCTCCTGAAGTCGGCCGGGGCTCTACTTTCAGCTCGCTTGGATGGTGAGCAACTGCGGCAGAAAGCTCAGGAGCAAGAGATCGAGTCCCGGGAACTGGAAGCCCGTCGAGAAACCCTGGCCAACTTCTTGAAGATCGCAAGCCACGATCTCAAGAACCCTCTCACCGTCATAAAGATGTGCGGTATTATCATCGATCGGGTGACCGAGGACCAAAAAGTCTCGGACCTGTGTGCTCGCATTCTAGACGCCGAAAGGCGAGCCGAACAACTGATCGCGTCCTATCTGGAAGTGTCTGAATTAGAGTCGACCCAGGCCCTCACCCTGAATCTTGAGATGGTCAACGTGAAGGAGCTGGTCGACCAGGAGTTCAGCTTTCTCATTAAAGCCCACGAGCGCAAGGAGCGTGTGATCACCCTGCAAAACGAGGTCCCTGAGAGTACCATCAAGGCCGATCGCCACAAGCTAGAGCAAGTCCTCAGCAACCTGATCGGCAACGGGATCAAGTACGGCAGTGAAAATCCTCGCATCACGGTCGACTTCATGGCCGATGAAAATGTCGTCGTGCTCAGTGTTTCCGATGACGGGGTGGGTATCTCTCCCGAGGACCAGCAAAAGCTTTTCGCTAAGTTTCAACGAGTCGAGCGCACTCGGCAGATCCCTGGCACCGGCCTCGGGCTGTGGCTTTCCAACGTGCTGGTCCAGGCCCACGGAGGTACCATGTGGGTTGAATCGGAGCCTGGTGAAGGTTCCACATTCTACTTTTCCTTGCCTCAGAACGGTACAGTCTGAAGGTGCGGGCCCTCTCAAAGAAGGAGCGTGGTCTCCTTTGGGAAAGCCCGTTAGGTGAACTCTATGGATTCCATCACCTGGGCCGTGGTAGCAAAAGAGTCAGCTTTCGACCAGCTAAAGCTTGAACTCCAGGGCCCCCATGTTCTAACCCGGACCGCGCGCGATAAGATTCGAAATTTCCTGGGTAAGAGCGATGTGATCCTGGTGGAGCTAGAGCAAAGCGGTTCCGGATTTGACTTCAAACAAGCCGCCCAATACGGACTGCCGGTCCCGTTTTTGTTGCGCTGCGACACCGAGGGGCAATACATCGGGGTCTGCCGATTCGGCCTCCATAAGGAAATTTTTGATGCCCTCAACTCGGTGGGCGAATGGTGGGAGTTGCGAGCCGGGCGCTCCAGGCCTTACGAAGTCTTCCGTAAACTCCTGAATCGGGTGAGTGACGGAATCGCCGAACTCGATGCCAACGACCACATTCGCTGGGTCAACACCACCCTCCAGCAAGCCCTTCCGGGGATAGAGTGGGCCGGCGCCCGTCTCCAGGATGTGGTGAGAGAGGAGGATCGACACCGTCTGCGAGCCATCCGTTCCCAGCACGCCAGCGGCGTGGTGGTACCTTTTGCGGTCCAATTGCCCAACCAGGAGCAGGTCGAGTTGGACCCTTCCCCCTGGTTTGATGAGCAGGGCGAACTGGTGGGCACCTCGCTTCTTTTTCGCAGCGTCCGAAACTCCGAAGAGCAGGAGAGCCGGGCCAACGAACTCTTTTGCATGTATAGCCTGGCCACGTCCCTGGGCCAGGCGACCACCGTGGAGGAGGCCATCTCCACCGCCCTGGAGCGCACCACCGAGCTACTCAATCTACCCGGAGGGGGAGTCATCCTGGACTACGACCAGTTTCAGGTCTCCAAGTTCATCCTGCGGGCTGAAGAGTTTCCCGCCAGCTTGAAGGACCACTTCAAGAAGATCATCCAGACCTTCCCTCTTAATAAGAAGGCGCTGGTGGAGCGAAAAGTCGGTAAAGACAGCCCCCTGACCGAGTTTGGGCTCAAGGGTTACGCGGCGGTTCCCATCGAGATCGGTGAGTATCGCGCCGGCGGGCTCTGGCTGCTGGCTGACGAACACGGCTATTTTGCCCGGGAGACGGTGTCGTTGCTGATATCGATCGTCAATCAGCTCTCGGTGATCGTGGAAAATCTGGCCTACACTCAGTCTCGCCTGACCGCCGAGCTGGAGAAGAAAAGGTTCTACAAAGACGCCCTCTGCGCCGTAACCCGAGGCAAACTAACTCTCTGCGAACGGCGGGAACTGGAAGCTGCCTGGGATGCCTCGGGACTTGATAAAGGCTCGGTCATGATCTCCCAGGCCGCCGACGTACCGAAATGTCGGCATTTCGTAGAGGAGGCTCTGGCCGATCAAGGGCTCTCCGAGGAAAGGATCCAGGACGCTGCTCTCTGCGCTACAGAAGCCGTGGGCAACGTGGTAAAGCACGCCGAATCCGGCAGCCTGTCCGTTCGGACCACCGATCAGGCTGTAACCATTCGGATCGACGATCAGGGCCCTGGGATCGATTTTGCTCATCTGCCCAACGCTGTTCTTAACGCCGGTTTTTCCACGGCCCCTTCCCTGGGAATGGGATACTCCATCTTGCTGGAGATGATGGACCACGTGCACCTCTCCACCGACGGCACCGGTACCGCTCTTCTTCTGGAGATTCATAAACAGCAAGCCGATCCCCTCGCTGCCTTTGCTCACCTCCTGGAAGGTTTCTAGGCCTCTAACCCGGAGGATTCAGAATGGTAGACGAGAATTGAAGCTGGCGCGCGAATGACTGATTTTCTAGACAATATTGTTTCGGCCTGGAATGACGAAGAGGGAGAGAAAGAGTCGGAACTCTATCCCGATGAGACAAATTCTCCCAATATCAACATCCTGATCCGGGCCGGACGCAAGTTTATCGACGAAAAGCTCTCCGCCGACGAGTTCATTCACGAGGTGGATGCTACCGCTGATCGGCTTGAAAAGGCTCTGGGTGAACTGCAACTCTACGCCGAAAGTCTGTCCGACGATGATCCCGCTAAAGAGCTGGCTGAACAGTCGGAGTTCGCCTACGAAGAGTTCGGCCAGGGCCTCGAGGAGATGGAAAAGGCTACCAGAGAGGCGGTGGAACACGGCATCGACCTGTGCATAGAAGCGGCCTATAAACTCGAATATCTGAATCAGCACTATCTTGAACTCGAGCAGCAGTCTATGATGGTAGAGTGCCTGCGCTGTTCGCACTCCAACCCGCCCGGTCGCGACACCTGCGAGAGCTGCTCGGCCACTCTTCCCAACGCCATGCGGGAGGCCTCGGCAGAGAATGCCGGTTATTCCAACGATCTGGTGATGGTACCCAAAGAGTACCTCGACCTTTACGATGCCTGCGACAAGGTGGCTGCCGGAGATATAGCGGTAGAGGAGTGGCAGCAACAGATCTTTCTCTTCAACGAGCGATTTAACTCGGCTAGCCAGCAGATCCACGACATCAGTTCTACCTATGCCGAGACTTTCAAAGACCACCCCGACCTGCTGGCTGCTGCCGAAGGAGTGGTGGACGCCCTGGACGAGTCCATCGAAGCACTTCATCGAATGAGTCGTTTTTCCGAAGACGGAGAAGTGGAGCACTTGAACCAGGGCTGGATGGAGCTGCTGGCCGGCACCCAAAAGGTGCAGCAGAGGGGTCTGAACTTCTACCAGATGCTTGAAGCAGCTCAAGAAGGCTAGAAAACTTGCCGGTCGTACCTACATTGGATGTCGAGAGCTATCTTGACTTCAAGTCCATGACCCGCTACTTAAAAGCTGTAGCCCAGGCGGCCCCGCACCTGGTCAACGTGGCATCCATCGGGAAGTCGCGGGAGGGTCGCCCCCTGGTGGTGGCCGAGGTGACCAACGGTGACGGTCGGGAGAAGCCGGGCATCTGGATCGACGGGGGCCATCAAGGCTGGAACTTGCTGGGCTCCACGGCCTGTCTCGAGCTTCTTCGATTTTTGGTGGCCGGGCACGGTCGCGACGAGCTGTTGACCGAACTGGTGGATAAGACCGTGTTTTATATCGCGCCCAGACTGGCTCCTGATGAGATGGAGCAGTGTCTGGCCGGAGGAGCACTGGTCACCCAGCAACTGGAGAGCCCGGGGCAGCCCATCCAGGGTCGCCAGTTTCGGTTGGCCAATCCACTGGGGAGCTGGAAGCCGTTTAAACGCGATCATCGGGTGATGGCGCTTCGCAACCCCGAGGACAGGGAAGAGCCGTTTTACGATCTCTACCGCAGCCTGGATTCAGGCCGGATGGCCCGGGTCGGTCCTCACGACTTTCCCTCACCCAGCAACCCGTACATCGCTTCCCAGTTGCCTTCGACCAAAGCGGTGATCGAATTCATGCGCAAGTACCGAAACGTCTTTGGGGTCATTTCTTGTTCGGGTCCGGGAGATCGCCTCAGTCTGGTGAGCGATACCGACCACAATACACTAAGCCAACTTGAGTCTCGCCTGGGGGAACTGGCCGGTTTAGCTGTCACCCCGAAATGCTCCACAACTCAGAGGGAGGGGCAGTTCCTGGCCTGGGCGGCTCGCTCGCTGGGCGTACTGGCGGCCGACTGCCAATTGTGGTCGCTGAGGGCGGCGGCGGGTCTGAAGACCGATGAACTGGAGGACCCTTTCAAAGCGGATGAAACCGAGATTCTCCAATTGATGAGGTTCTGCGAAAAGGAATTTCCGGAAGGGAGCTTCAGCGATTGGACCGAGCACAGTGACCCGCTCTTGGGAAAAGGAGAGATTGGAGGCTGGGATTGGAGCCGAACCTGGCTGAATCCACCCGCCGGACCTTACCTCGCTCGGGAACTCAAGAAGCTCACTCGGCTGGCTTTAGGACTTGCCTCGGCCAGTCCGCGCCTGGTCGTGCCCAGGCCAGAAGAGACCGTGGTGGGCTGGTCCGAGGATAAGCAGCCCTTAAGAAAACTTATTCTAAGAGTAGAAAATTCAGGATTTTTGCCGACCTGTCCTATCGAGAATGGACGCTCCATGGATGGCTCCGTGGACCTCAACCTCGGGTCCAATGCTTTGCTCATGGGTGAGCCCAGGACCCGTTTGAGTGAGCTGAGAGGGACCGGGGGCTACCTCTGCGAGGACGGTCTGCCTAGGGAGGATGACGGAGAGTTACCGGGCCAACGGAGTGAAACCTACCAGTTTCTCATCAAGGGCTCTCAGCCGGTCGAGATCGTGGTCAGCCATCCCCTGGCCGGGACCCAGGTTGCCACCAGCAGGCCCCCCCAGAGCCTGGCCGCTCCCTCCTTCGAGACCGATAAGCCGGCGGCACCTTCAGCCTCCTTCGCAGACGCCGAGGACGATCCGTTCGAAGACGCCTTTCCGTCGTTCGAAGACCTCTACGAAGATCAGCCTTCCTTGCCCCCGACCCCGCCTCTGCAACCTCCTCCGCCGGTTCTGGCTGAGCGACCGAGCAGGGAGCACGAACCGGTGGTCGCTCCAGAACCGATCCGGGGAAGCGGCGAATTCAATATTCCGGACCCCAGCCCGGACCAGGCTCAGAAGGCCAGACCGGTGACCTTCGGACCACTGGATGATGCTCCCCAGGAAAGAGGACCTTTCCCGGCCCAGAAACCTTCTAAAGGCCGGGTTTTTGGAAGTCCTCCCCAGAAGCCGGGGACCGCTCTTCCGGCCGCCCTGACCGGCGCAGCTCCGGCCGCCAGCAAGCCCGAGCAAGCCACCCCGGAAGGTGAATTCTCGCCACTGCCTCTGATCAAATCCAAAGATGAACAGGGGGGTGGAGCCTTCGAGCCGCTTACTCCTGGCCGAAAACCTGCCCCCGAAAAGAAGGGTTTCCTAGGGGAAACTATAGGCGGTGACGTACCCGCACCAGGCAGAGGCGAGTCGGCTCCGGTTCAGCATTCTGCGCCTCCCGCAAGATTGACTCGAGCGCCCAAGTTACTGCGTCGCCAGTCCGGCGGTCAGGCTCCCGGGGAGCCGTTCAAGCGTCCGTAGGATTCGCTTCGGGGGATGGAAAGAGAGTAAGAATGCCATGTCAAAGCAAGTCGCCATCATAGGGGCTGGACCCGGAGGATTGGCCGCCGCTCTGCTGTTGCGCCATGCCGGACTCGAGGTGACCATCATCGAGCGGATGGACCGAGTTGGGGGGCGCACCTCAGCCATTGAAGAAAATGGATTTCGATTCGACCGCGGCCCTACATTCTTTCTCTATCCGCGAATCCTGGAGGAGATCTTTCGTACCCTCGGCCGAGATCTCTACCAGGAAGTTCCCATGACCAGACTGGATCCCCAGTACCGGCTTATTTTTGGTCAAGACGGGGTGCTCGACGCTACCAGCGATGTGGGGCAGATGCAGGAGCAGATCGCCCAATTCTGTCCTGAAGATGCGGCCAGGCTGCCCGCCTTTTTGAAAGAGAACCGGCTCAAGCTCGATAGCTTTGCCCCCATCCTGGAGAGCGAGTTCGGCAGTTGGACCAAGCTCTTCTCCAAAGAGATGCTCAAGTTGCTGCCGCTGGTCCGACCCTGGCGTAGTCTGGACACCGATCTTCAGTCTTTCTTTCAGGATCAGCGGATTCGCCTGGCCTTTTCGTTTCAATCGAAGTATCTGGGGATGTCGCCCTATCAGTGCCCCAGTTTGTTTACCATTCTCAGCTACCTCGAATACGACCACGGAGTATTCCACCCCATCGGGGGCTGCTCCACGGTTTCAGAGAGGATGGGGGAGATCGCCGAGGAGATGGGGGTGAGGATCTGTTTGGAAGAAGAAGTGCAGGAAGTGCTCTTTTCGGGCAAACGGGCGGTCGGTCTGGTGACCGACAAGGAACGCCATTGCTTCGACGCGCTGGTGGTCAACGCCGATTTTGCCAGAGCCATGACTCGCCTGGTGCCGGAAGATGTTCGGCCCCGCTGGAACGACCACAAGATCGCCACTCGAAAATACAGCTGCTCTACCTTCATGCTCTACATCGGGGTGAAAGGCAAGGTGGACGCTGCCCATCACAACATCTACTTTTCCAACGACTACGTGCGCAACATTCAGGACATCGCCGACAACTACACCTTGCCCCAGGACCCCAGCTTCTACCTGGAAAATCCGTCCGTCACCGATTCCACCATGGCCCCCGAGGGGATGAGCAGTCTCTACCTGCTGGTTCCAGTTTCTCATATGCACGAGCGAATCAATTGGGAGCAGGAGAAGATGACCTTCCGAGAGGTGGCCTATCAGCAACTTGAACGCATCGGGTTGGGAGATGTAAAAGAACGGGTCGTGTCGGAGAAGATCTTCACCCCGGCCGACTGGGAGAACCAGATGGAGATCTATCGAGGCGCCACTTTCAGCATGGCTCACAATTTGCTCCAGATGCTACACTTTCGCCCCAACAATCGCTTCAAAGAGTTGGAGGGTGTTTATCTCGTGGGCGGCGGTACCCACCCCGGGAGCGGGCTTCCGGTCATCTACTCCTCCGCCAGAATCTCATCGGGACTGATCTGTGAAGACTTCGGACTGCAAACTAACCTCACCCCCGCTTTCGCCAACCATTGAGCTGAATAAGCGTCTGGCTCTGCTCAGGCGGTTTCGGCACGCCCTGTGCGCCGAGCGCGAGGGGCTTCTCGAGCATCTGCAAAAACTGCGCCCCCACTGCTCGAAAGGAGAGCTCCTCTCCAGTGAACTCATTCCGTTGCTGGATACGGTTGCCTACCTCGAGAAACACGCCGGGCAAATCTTGCGCCCCCGAAAATTGGGATGGGACGGTCAGCCGGTCTGGCTCTGGGGAGTTCACAGTACGGTTTATCACGAGCCGCTGGGCCGGGTGCTGATCCTGGCCCCGAGCAACTACCCCCTGTTTCTGCCCTTTGCTTCAGCCCTCCACGCCTGGGCGGCCGGCAACGAAGTCTGGTTGAAGTCTGCACCGGGCGGCCTGGTACTTCACCAGTTCGTCCGAGAATTGTTCTTGAGAGTGGGGGGTGGGGAACCGTGGCTTCGTCTGCTGGGAGAGGATAACTCCAGCTTTCAGGCCAGTCTCCCGGAGATCCAGAAAGTGGTGCTGGTGGGCTCCGCGGAAACCGGTCGCACCGTTCTGGCCCAGGCTGGAGAGGCCCTGGTGCCTGCGGTGGCCGAACTGTCGGGCTGGGACACCGTGTTCATTCACCCCCAGGCCGACATGGAGCTGGCGGCTCGGGCCGTGGCCTTTGGGCTAAGTCTAAACCATGGGCGAACCTGTGTGGCCCCTCGGCGGATCCTCTTGCGGGGTGCGGTGGAAGAGTTTGAGAGAGCGTTTCGCCAGGCTATCGGAGGGCGGGAGCACTCCCTCTTGAGCGAAACCGAGCGACGGCTGGTCGAAGAGATGCGAGCGGCCGGGGCTCTGGCCCTGTGGGCCAGGGAGGGTGAGGGTCCGGTTTTGCTCAGCCGGGTTTCCGAGGAAAATCGTCTCTTACAAGACGAGGCTTTCGGCTCACTGGCCGTTTTGAAGGTGGTCGAGAGCGATGAAGAGGCCTTGAGAATCGCCCGCAATTGTTCGTATGCGTTGGGAGCTTCGCTCTTCGGCCCGGAGGATTGGGCCCGGAGCTTGGCCCACCAGGTCCCGGCTCAGGTGGTGAGCATCAACGACCTGATCGTGCCTTCAGCCGATCCCCGGGTACCGTTCGGGGGAGCAGGACGCAGTGGATACGGACGCACGCGGGGTGCCGAAGGGTTGCTGGAAATGACCCAGACCCGCACCGTCTCAGTAAGACGTGGGGGCAGCCTCGACCACCTTTTGCCTCCCGGCCCGCTGGATGAAATGATCGTGGAAAAATTCATGATCATGGCCCACGCCGGCAAACGCACTACCAAGGTGGTGGCTCTGGCCCGGATGATCCTGAGCATCGCCCGCGAGCGCTGGCGGAAAAGAAGATTGGGCCTTTCCCGGCCCTAAGGCTGGGCTTGTTCTCGGGGCCGATGTCGCTGGTTGCGGTCCTGGCTGTTTCCCTGAAAGGACTGCTCCAGGCCGGTCAGGATCTGGGTGGTGCGAGCGGTACTGTCACTGGAAAGTCCGCCCAGTGGTCCGGCGGCCTCGCTGGATAGCTCGACGGCGTCGGAGCCCGGCCGGATCGATTGCTGGCTTTGCTGTTGGATCGCCTGGCTGCTGGCCGCGCGCTCGGCTCCCAGGCTCTGAGCCAGTCGCTCAACCTCCTGGCCTCGTCGACTGGATCTGATCTCTTCGATTCTCAAAGATGGACCTCCGTTGTTTTGCACTCCGGGGGGATTGCCACCCTATCTTACGCCAGTTCTATCAACGAATTGTAGAAAATGCGTTACATTTCGTAAACAAGTTGTTAAACAAGGCGAGGAGAGTGACCGTTTAGGCGGGAATCTCCGAACTCCCGGAGGGTTGTGCGTGAAGAATCGGTTGCCGAGTCGTTTTCGGCCTGATAAAGAGCTTGGTAGAGGTGGAATGGGCATTGTTTACAAGGCCTTCGATTCTGCCTACGGTCGCGACGTGGCGGTCAAGGTACTACCCGAGGACATTGATCAGGAAGAACTTCTTTTTCGGTTCCGGCGCGAAGGCTCGGACCTGGCCGCCTTGAGCCACCCCAACGTGGTCCACTGCTACGAGTACAATACCGTCGACAATCTGGACTTCATCGTCATGGAGTACGTGGATGGGGGAAATCTCCGGACCTTCGTCAACGAAGCCAAGGATCTGGCCGAGATCGTCACCGCCTATTGCGCCATCTGTGACGGGCTCCAGCACATTCACAGTCAGGGCATCGTGCACCGCGATGTCAAACCCGGTAACATCCTCTTCACCTCGGACGGAATTCCCAAGATTACGGATTTCGGCATCTCCCGGAGGCTCGACTCCGATACCCAACTCACCCAGACCGGTACGGTGCTGGGGACCTGCTCCTTTCTGGCCCCCGAGATGATCTTGAAGACCTCGGGACTGACTCCCTCCGCCGATCTCTATTCTCTTGGGGTTTGCCTGTTCGAATCCATCACCGGTGAGTTGCCGATCAAAGGCGACACCGATTACGCCATCCTCACCGGGCACATCAACCAGACGCCCCAGGCACCCTCCGAACTCAAGCCGGATATTCCGTCCAAACTCGACGAAATCGTGCTAAATCTGCTGGCCAAGAAGCCGGAAAATCGGCCCCCTTCAGCCGAAGCGGTGGCTGAGATGCTGCGGGAATGCCTTCAGCAGTCGCTGTCTCAGAAGCCTCCTCAGATGAGTGAGGACGAGATGACCACCGACCCGACCGTCAGCGATCAACTCCTGGAAGGGCTCCTGATCATCGACGCTCAGGGTCTCATCGAGTCCTGCAATCCGGATGCGGCTTTGCTGCTGGGGCGCCCTCCGAGCGAGCTCTTCGGCCAACCCGTGGATCGCTTTTTGCCCAAGTTGCGGCACCTGCAAAAACGAACCGAGAAGATGCGGGGTGAGACCTTTCACATGGAGGGTCGCAAGCGGGTGGAGGAGCCGATCTCGCTGGACGTCACCCTGACCACCACCGAAAGTGCCCGGGGGCAGCAGCTCAACGCCGTGATCAAGCCAGGTGAACCGGATGTGGAGGCACTGGCTTCCAACCTGGGTAAAGCCGGCCAGTTCGACTTTTTGACCCGCTTGACCCACGAGGTGTGGACCCCCATGAACGGTATCCTGGGGATGGCAAGACTGACCCTCAATACCGATCTGGATGCCACCCAGCGAAAGTACCTCAAGGATCTAGAACTTTCCGCCGACCGACTGCGGGAGGTTTTGAATACCGCCTTCGATTTCTCTCGACTGGGGGACGGTTCTCTACATCTCGAACCTGTACCCATCGATATCAGGCATTTCGTGGAGGCGGCCTTGAAGCCGTACCTCCTTCAAGCGTCCGCCAAGGGACTGGCCTTTTCCAGCCAGATCGATCCCCTGGTTCCGGACATCATCGTGGCCGACCCGGCCCGCTTGAAGCAGATCTTGCATCACTTGTTACAGAATGCCATCCAGTTCACGGAAAAAGGGGCTATCGGTTTGACCGTGGGTCGAGAGACCTGGGAAGACAACCTGGTGGAATTGAAGTTTTCGGTCTCAGATACCGGCCAGGGTATTCTGCGGGGTAGGGAAAAGGCGATTTTCCGTCCCTTCTATCAGGAAGATACCTCGATCTCTCGGACCTCCAGCGGTACCGGTCTGGGCCTGGCCATCGTGCAGGGCCTGGTCGGTAAGATGAACGGACGAGTATGGGTCGACAGCCAGCGGGGCCGAGGCTCGGTCTTTTCCTTCGTGGCTCCTTTCGGGGTGGCCGAGTCGGACCCCAACCGGACCTATCGCTCCAGGCTGGGGAGTCTGCGGGTGATGCTGGTCGATCCGGGTAAGGAGTATCAGTACCTGGAGAATCTGGTCAAGCGTTGGGGACTGGAGGTGGTCACTTTCACCTCGCCCCGGGAAGCCGGGGAGGCGATCGAGTCTGCGCGGGACGGAAGCGAGCCTTTCGACCTGGTGTTGGCCGAGGTCCGGGGGGCGCACTTCGACGCTTACTCTTTCGTGGAAAACTTTAAGCTCAGCCACGAAGCGTTCGTCCTTTTTGCCCAGGAAATCCAGCCCGGTGATGCTGCCCGCTGCCGCCTTCTAGGAGTGGACGCCATGCTGGAAAAGCCGGTGGACGCCACCGAGATGTGGGATACCGTTCTTCGCATCTTCAAGCAGGGTGCCCGCAGTCGCAAAGCCGATTTTGGTTCACTGCGAATTTTGCTGGCCGAGGATAATCCCGTCAACCAGACCCTGGCGACCGTACTGTTGAACTCTCGAGGTCACGAAGTGACCATCGCCGAGAACGGGCTGGATGTCCTGGAGCTTCTCAAGGACCAGGAGTTCGATGTGATCCTGATGGACCTCCAGATGCCCCATTTAGACGGGCTCCAGACCAGCATCAAGATTCGGTCCAACGAAGTGGACACCGGAAAGCGCATCCCTATCATCGCGCTCACCGCTCATGTTCAGGGAGACGGTCTGGACCGCTGCAAGGCGGCGGGGATGGACGATTACCTCAATAAGCCTCTTAACGAGGACGAGTTGATGGAGGCCATCGCGAAAGTTCTGGACAGGGATCGACGTCCGGCCGAAGGCTCGAATCCTGAACCGATGGAGGCTACGGTCAAACGTGAAAGACCGGCCGATTCCGAGCCTGAGCCCTCGGAGAAAGACACCGAGACCACCAACTACAACGTCTTAGACGAAGCCACGCTGTTCTCCAGGGTCGGTAATAATTCGAAGATTTTGTGCGCTCTTATCGATACTTTCTTGCGACTCTGCCCCGAGCAGATGAGCGCCATCAAAGTGTCGATCGATAGGGCCGATGCCGAGGGTCTCTTTCAGACCGCTCATAAGTTCAAAGGCTCCGTTTCCAATTTTAGTGCCTCAGCTGCCGCCGAGTCCGCTCGAAAGCTCGAAGAACTGGGGCGAAATGGCAGTGTAGAGGGCTCTGGTGAGTTGTACACCCGGTTGGTTTCGGAGACCGAGAAACTGGTCGTGGCCCTGAAGTCGATTCAGGCCCGGCATAGCTAAGGATTTGAGCAGGCCTTAACCTCTAAAACCCCTTTCTCGATTCCAGGTACTTGAAGACGTGATGAGTGCCGGCGTTGACCATCGGATCGACTCGTTGGGGCGCCGAGGCAAAACTGCCCTGGGGACTCACCAGGGTGGCCATGGGACCCTGATTGGAGCGTTGGAAGCTCAGCAAGATCGGTTGGCTGATCTTCTTTGTGGTGGGGTCGTGGACGGCCACGATGCAGTAGTGACGAGCTTGACTGTTCTTGAAAAAAACTTTGTGCACGGCGCTACCTCCACTGAGGATGTGCCAATTCTCATCGTCTTCCGGAGAAGTCTTCTGCAGGCTCTGGTAGGTGTGGAGAAGCGCATCGAGCTTGATCTGATCAAGGACCTTCATAAAGGGGTGATCCATGGCAAAGTCCTGATTGACTAGGTCTCCAGACTTGTCTTTCTTGCCTTCGATCTCATCCTTCTTAAAGATCAACCTCACGCCCTGGCCTTCGTGCACCGCAAAGGCCTTGAATTCGCGACTGCTGTTGGCGTGGCGATAAGGAAATTCCAAGAGTTGCTCCTTGGCCCGGGCGGTGCCTCGGGTGTAGTACAAGTTCTGGCCGACCCGCAGGGTGCCCGCAGCTTGTTCTTCGGCCACCACCCAGGTCGACAGGAGCAGAGCCAGGAGCGCGATGAAAATAGATCTTCCCATTTGTAGACTTTTAGCCGGGGATTGTGGGTTTTCCTGGATCAACCGTATTTGACGGTGGTGTGCCAGAGTCTTTTGATAAGTTGCAAAAGCTGCTCGGGGTCACCGAAGTCCTTCCACTGATCCGGGCGTTCGTGAATCGAGGCGGCAGCGATTCCGATGAGCCTGGCGTCGACCACCCCCGAGTCTCCGGCCACACGCCGGGCAAAGTCCGGCATCACCGCGCCTCTAAAATCGCCGGGGCAATCCTCTACCGGAAGCCGGAAGGGAGTTCGCCATCGCAGGGCAAGGTCGTACTTTCGGGCCAGGCTTTCTAGGAGGTGACCGACATGGTGACCATGGAAGCTCTGATCGGCCACCAGTTGTTCAGCATCCTGGAGGAGGTCTACGCGTCCATGGACCTGAGTCTCGATGTAATGGTCCAGGTTTCGGGATATACCGGACGGCTCCGGTGTTTTCAGGGAAAGGAACTTGTCTACCAAATGCCCGGGTTTCAGACCTGGATAACCAAGCGCGAATTCTCTTTCAAAAGACTCGGTGAAAAGGGCGGCCAGGATATCCTCGAAGTCTTCAATGGTCCCTTTTTCTGGCGGGTCGAGATGGGAGTCGCGGTAGGTAAAAGTACAGCGTTCGTTGACCTGAGATGAGAGGAGAAAGTAGCAGCTCCCAAATCGGGGGGCGGGCCCGTCGGCAGCCTGAAGCAGGTCGAGGGCCCCGTATTTCGGACGGTCCTCCGGTTTAACGTCGGGCTTGCTGTAGGCCCCACCGAAGAGCCTCTCTTCCCATTGATAGCGCGGGCCCCCCGGCTGGTAGCTCAGACTGCCTGCGGAGATTCCGGTTTCAAATTGATTCTTGTATTGTCCGGTGCTCAGAAGAGTCTCTGCCACCGCGCGGCCCTCGCTGCTGAGTCGGTCCGGGTGGAAATGCAGTCCGACCCGGGCATGATGCTTGGCGGTGTTGACAGCTTCCTGGAATCGATCGAGGGAGATGTTGCTCATTTCCAGCAGGTGGTCAAGACTTTCTTGAGCGCTTTTCTTACGGCGAGAAGCTTGCTCGGAAAAGAAGTTGATGGCTTGAATATGGTAGGGCCTGAGCGTCATGGTCTTCCAGTTTTGAGGAATTTACGAGATCGCCTCGAAACTGGGCAATCATGAAAAACCCTCTTTTTGTCGAAGCGGTCGTTAGCAGTTCACGCATCTCAAGTCCCCAGCTTTGACAGATTGAATAAACCTCAACGCAGGATCTCTTCCCATGGTACGGAAGAACTACCCATAAACTATCAAGAGGGGTATTAAAGCATTGGGGAAGTTTTCCGTACGCGCATCCGTTTGTTTCATCGTTCTATTTTTACTGGCCGGACTGGGTCTTTTTAAGTCTGACCTTGGTGAGAGTCAAGCTGTTAGCCGGGTTGTCGAGGAGGCGCTGGGAGCAAAGAGTGCTCCGGCTGCCCTGGACCTGTTGACAGCCGATTTCGAGGAAGCGTTTGTTCCGACGATCGCAGGAGCGGATCGCCGGCCTTTGGCGGCAGTGCTGGAGCGGTACAAGAGAGACGACCGCCGTAAATCGCTGAAAGTGGATCTCC
>JBAYRN010000054.1:0-36330 GCA_041676625.1 Vulcanimicrobiota bacterium | reverse complement strand
TCTCCAATCTGCCGCTCGATCAGGAGTCGTTGGACAAGGTGCGACAGGAGATGGATAAGGATCTGCAAGCGGAGAGAGCAAGGGAGATTCCGCTGGTGGCGGCGGCTCGCGAGGCGGCCGTGGAGATGGGTCTTTTGGTTGATCCCGATGCCGATGAAACAACCCTTCCGGGTCAAAATCAACCCGCAGAAGACTGCGCCGAAATTCTAGCCCAGGCCCTCGGTACCGAGCCCAGCCCGGAAGTGGTGCAAGAGACGGAAGAAGCACTGGCCAAAAGCACCCGCGGGAGTCGTTTTGACTCCACGAGTCTGGAACTATCCAGGGTCGTTGGGCCTGCCCTGGTCGAGGCTCTGCAGCGGCACCAAACCCCGGCCATCTCCAGCAAACGCATCTGTTTTAACCCTCAGAACCGCCACACCACCAAAGCCCAAAAGCGTGAACTCTTGCGCCGAGACGGCTGGGCCTGTAGCACGCCGGGATGCTGCCATAAACTGTACCTGCATCTTCATCACCTGGTGCCGCACTCCAAGAACGGTCCCACCATCGATCGAAACTTGGTCGGGCTGTGCTCGAGCTGCCATCGAAACGTGCACGACGGATCGCTTCGCATCTTCCTCCGGTCCGACGGCAAGCTGCACTTCACCGACTCTGAAGGAGACTCGGTGGCCGAGCAAGCCGATTTGGAGTTGGGGCAGTGGCTCGACTTCAATATCGGATGGGACGGTGAAGAGGACGACTCCTTTACCATTCGGGCCCACCGGGGAGAATGGTCTATTTTTGGTAAGGCACAGTTATCCATCTCGTAAATGACAAGAACCTGCCTCGTGGGTTGGACCTTAACTAGAATGCGCCCGTGATGCAATCAAGTTCCGTTGGAGACGAGTTTCCTGAGCGCTGGCGGGACTCCGCGCGTGATAGCCGAGCAAGCTCAAGATGGGTACAAATTTTGAGCGCATCGATTTTGGTGATACACAGCAATATCATTGGAACAACTCAGATTTGATTGTAGATACTCGCGGAGAAAAGGTTCTTCGCCTTTCTGGCGCTGAAATTGAAGTCGACGGACAGAAGCTCAGTGCAAATAAGGAGACCTTAGATTCCTTAACCCAAAGATTTGGTAAGCCGAGTTTTAAATTTTACGGTCCCCATGGCGAGCCGTGTTATAGTTGGTCAAGAGGACTGCAGGTCGGCATCTTCGGTGGTACAGAGCAAGACGCTGGTATCTTCGACATCTTTGCTTTAACAAGTAGGCCTGGACCTGGTGGGGGGCGATCTGCGGCATCGCCCGGCGGTGGGTTTGCGAATAGTCACACCGGCGGAGCCGGTTCTTGAGAACCAGCCTTTCGTGGTGCGCTTGCGGGAGTACGCCTGGGGAAACCGGCCCCAAGACAGGCCTGTGTTGGAAGCTCCAGCCGGCTGGGCGGTCACTCCACTTTTTGAAACGGACGGACAAAGGAGCTTCCGGATACTTCCAAACAGTCCGGCGGAGGAGTATTTACTCCGTGCTCGCTGGGGAGAAGCTGAGGTCTCCAAACCGCTGAAATTGAAACCGCCGGGACAGGCTAAATTCGCGCTCTCACCACCACTGGACGCCTTCCCTTTATGGGCCGCGGAGCTCGGCCTGGAACATCTGATCTCGAAGGGTCCACCCCTCTACGTGGTGGGACTGGGAGAGATCGTGAAGGTATCCTTGAACATGGATGGAGCTACCAGAACCTTCACCTTTCGAGGGGAGCAACTGGGCAAGTCTCGCATCTATCCACTTTCTCTGGAAGCGGAACTGGCCGTGGTTCCCAATGAAGCTCTACCCTTTGCTTCGGATTGCGCACCAAGGGTGAGGTATTGCACCTCTGGATAGAGGTTCAAGACGACGTGGTGGTAGCCAACCTGTCCCCCGATGACAACCGCAGTCACTGGCGCACCGACTCGGTGGAGTTGGCCTTCGACCCGGCCGGCCCCGGAGCCAGCGCCCACACTCTGGATACCGTGAAAATCGGTATCGTCCCGTTCAACACGGAGGGGAGGGTCATGGCAGCACGCACCGCCGACGCCAACCCCGGCCCGGTGGCGCGTACCTTGCCCCGATTTCGGTGCCACTCCAAGCGTACTTCCGAGGGGTATCGAATCGAGGTCGAGGTGCCGCTTTCCGACCTGGGGCTGGTTCAGGGACGGCCGTTCGGCTTTAACCTTATGGTTTACGACTCCGACAAATCTGACGCAGCCGAGGGAGAGAACGCCAACACCGCCCGCACCGCCTGGAGCCCCTGGCCTGCAGTCCAGGGAAACCCCCGGCTCTGGGGCCGAGTGCGTTAGGACCAGTTAGCTCCGTTTCCCCCTCTTACGGCGGCGCCCTCCGTCACCGGCGGGCTCGTTGTCGTCCACCAGTTTGGGGACGGGGGCTTTGGCTTTTTTGGGCCGTGGGGGAGCGGGGGTAGCTTTCTCGCTGTCGGGCATGAAGTCTTCTGGGACCACCTCGTCATCCAGGTCTCCCCAGGAACTGGTCTTCAAGGGGTTTACCGGGTAGCGATTGTTGATGGTGACCAGCAGGGGAGCACCGATGCAGATGGAGGAGTAGGCACCCGCCACGATTCCCACCAGGAGGGAAAAGGCAAAGTTTTGCAGGGTGCTGCCTCCGAAGTAGAAGATCGCCAGCAGGGTGATGAGTGTTGTGAGCATGGTGTTGATGGAGCGAGTCATGGTCTCTCCCACCGATTGGTTCACAATGTCCGCGTAAGGAATCTGCTCGTCATAGCCGTGCTCTGCCCACCAGTTGTTGGAGTTTTCCCTGATGCGGTCGAAGATGACCACCGAGTCCATGACCGAGTACCCCACCACGGTCAGCACAGCCGCTACAAAAGGTGAGTCGATCTCCCTTCCGGCCAAAGAATACAACCCGATCATGATGATCACGTCGTGCACCAGGGCCGCGTCGGTGGCGATGCCGTAGCGCAGTTGGTTGCCGAAGCGGAAGAAAATGTAGAGTAGCTGCAAAACCAGCGACCAGAGCAGGGCCTTGATCGCGTTGTAGGTCAACTCATCGGAAATGGTGGGTCCGATGGAGGCGGTGCGCAGCTCTTTCAAGTCTCCGAGTTCACTGGACAGGTAATCCAGGATTTCTCGGGTTTGCGCCGGTTCAAGCTGAGTTCCGGTATCATTGGTCAGACGCAGGATGATCCGTTGAAATTCGGCAGGTTTTCCCTCTTCGGGGTGCTCGTCGGGCACCATATCGGTACTCGTCTGGATGGCGATGTCGCCCAGTTTGAAATCGGTTGGCTCAAACTTGTTGAGAGCTTCTTCGATCTCGGCGGGGGTGGTCAACTCGTAGACCCCCGCCTCCACGATGCTTCCGCCCGTGAAGTCGAGACCTTGCTTCACCCCTCTGGTCAGTAGTGAGCCGATGCAGATGGACAGAATGATGGCCGAAAGAATGTAGTAGTAGCGTCGCTGGCCGACGATATCGTATTTTCGTTTTCGAAAACTTCGCGCCCATTTTACGGCCAGGGCGAAGGCGACTATCCAGGCGACTAATCCGAGGTATTCCATTACAGGCCTCCGTAAAGCTTCTTCGCGCGAAGCCCTAGTGTATGAATAAAGAAAGTTATGAAGATCCGAGTCACGTAGATGGCCGTGACCATACTCCATACCGTGCCCAGCATGAGGGTCAAGCCGAAGCCCTTGATGCTGGCCGACCCGAGGGCGTAGAGGATAGCGGCTCCGATGAAGGTGGTCACGTGACCGTCCAGGATGGAGCTAAAGGCCCGGTGGTATCCGATATCGATGGCGGTTAGAAGTGGATGACCGTCATCGAGCTCCTCTCGTATTCGTTCGTAGATCAGGACGTTGGCGTCCACCGCCATCCCGATGGAGAGGATGTATCCGGCGATACCCGGCAAGGTGAGCACGAACTGCATAGTGGGAATATTCATGGAGGCGAGCACCAGTAGGCTGTAAACGCACAGCGCCAGGCTCGCAGTAACTCCCAATAATCGGTAGTACCACACGATGTAGGCCACCACCACGGTCAATCCCACCATTCCTGCCCGCAACGAGGTGTTTAACGACTCGGCCCCCAGGGTGGGGCTGACGGTGTAAGACTCAAGGAGTTTGACATTGACCGGTAGAGCACCGGCGTTGAGAAAGTTGGCGAGCTCCACGGCTTCTTGCTGGGTGAATCCGCCGGTGATGCTCCCCTGGCCGCCGGTGATGGGTCCGTTGACGGTGGGAGCTGAAACCTGCTCGCCGTCAAAGAAAATTCCCAGCGGCCTCCCAACCAGCTCTCGGGTGAGATCGCCGAATTCTCTGGCTCCCTCGGAGGTTAAATCGAAGTAGATCATCCAGGACCCGCTGGACGAGGTGTCATCGATGGCGGCAGAAGCTCGCTTGACGGCCGACCCATCCAGCCGGGTCACCCACTTCACGCTCTGGGTCTCGGGGTCGTACTGAGACTCTCTGAATTCCAGGCGGCCGGCCTTTTTTACCATGGATTCGGCCTGGGCCAGGTCCGTGACCTCTGGAATCTCAATGATCAAGCGGTCTCGTCCCTCGGGGGTGATGATGACCTCGCGATTACCTTCCGGGTCCATGCGCTTTCGAAAGACCTGGATCGACTGGTTCTGAATGTCTTTGGTGATCTCGATATCTTTGCCGTCGGGTCCGGTGCCCAGAAGCTGCACCACGATGTGAGACCCGGAGCGCAGGTCAAGCCCGAGCAGCAGTTTCGAGCGCCCCTCTCGGAAATCGTAAATCAGATGCACCGAAAGTAGGCAGATGGCAAGGACGACACCGACCATTACCTGATTTTGAATCTTCATATTTGGAAAATCTCCTAATAGGCCCGGAAGGCCTTTTGCTGCAAAAGCAAGGCCCTCTTTTCTACCCTCCCCTTGCTATCCTGCCCTGTGCGAACACGCTCTTAAACCGGGCATCTCCACAGATTTTAACATTCTTGGTGGAATTGAAGGATGAATTTCATTCAAAACGAAGGGCGGCCGCATGCGAGAAATGTTACACGAGGCCTTCGTATGGATGATGGAGTTGGTCCGCGACTGGGGTTATGCAGGGGTCGCTTTCTTGATGGCTTTGGAAAGTAGCATCTTTCCGGTTCCCAGCGAGGTGGTCGTGCCTCCCGCTGCCTTTTGGGCGACCCAGGGCCACATGAACATTTATCTGGTGGTCCTGGCGGGTACGGTTGGCTCCTGGGTCGGCTCAGCGGCTACTTACTGGGTGAGTTACGCCCTGGGGCGGCCTCTGGTTTATCGCTACGGTAGGTACTGCGGCTTCCCTCCGGAGAAACTCATGCTGGCTGAAAACTGGGTAAAGAAGTACGGAACCGAGGGGATTTTCTTTGCCCGATTGCTACCGGTGGTACGACATCTCATCAGCATTCCGGCGGGGATCTGCCGGATGCCATTTGTACCGTTTTCAGTGGCCACCACTGTGGGTGCTGCCATCTGGTGTACAACTCTGGCCTGGTTCGGGACCAAGATCCTGACCCCTGGAATGCTGGAAGACGCCGGCATGATGGTGAAGGAAGTCAAGCACCAGATGCACTGGATCGTGGCCCTGGTCTTCTTGATCATGTTTCTGTACGGGCTCACCCGCTACTTCTCTCGTCGCAGCAATATCGACCCGCGAATCCCCGACTCGGAAACGGAAGGCTAGGAGCTCCTAGGCGCTCAATCGCTCTTGCGAGGCTCCCTTTGTCTGCTGCCCGGCCGCCTCTTCCTTGAAGGGGGACCAGACTGTCAGGAGGGCGGGAACGACAACCAGGGCCGAGAGCAGGATGCCGAAGACACCGGTGGTCAGGAGGTAACCCAGACTGGCCACCCCCTGATGCCCCCCCAGGGCCAGGGTTCCGAAGCCGGCGATGGTAGTCAGGGCAGAAAGCGTGGTGGCGGGCCCGGTGGAATGGCCGAACATGTTGACCCTCTTTTCCTCTTGAGCGCGGTGCAAGACGTGCACCCCATAGTCCATTCCAATGCCCAGTAGCAGTGGAAGCCCCATAAAATTAGCCAGATTAAAGGAGATTCCACCCTTTTCCATGGCAAACAGCATAAACAGCACCCCTAACACCAGAGGAACCATGGCCAGGAGGGTCCAGGGGATGGAGCGGAAGTAAAGCAGCAAAATAAAGCTGATGGCGATGATGGCGTGAAACCCTGCCGTTTCGAAAGCGGTCTTCAGGGTTTGGGTGTGGTGCCAGATCATGATCGGTGCCCCCACTGCCGCGGGGTCCACCGAACGGATCTCAGCCACAAAGGCATCCAGGGCACTCCTTTCCCAGATATTCTCGGTGGGATAGATGCGTAGGACGAGCTTGCCGGTTCGCCCTATCGACCGAAGCTTTAAGTTGGGAGGCAGATCGTCGAGATCCATCTGGAGTTCCGGGTCTTGCGCCTGTAGAAACTCGATCATTCCGGCCAGGTCTTGAAAAAATGCGGTTTGGAAGTTGGTCAGACCGTCCTCGATGGGACCGGGACCCAGGCCTGAAAGCTCCTCGAAAAGGCCGCTCAACTCTTGTTCAAACTTCTCGGTTGAAGATCGTATTTTCTCGGAATCGTGGTGAATCAAGCCTTCTCGCTGGACGTCGAAGAACCGTTTGAGCTCCAGAAATCCGTCGCCCATCTGCTGGAGGCGTTGGCCGCCAACCGGGCCGGAGGCGAGTTCCTCCGGGGAGGGGATCCGGACGTCATCGACCAGCGCTTTCAGGTGTCGCAAGGCTCGAATCTTGCCCGCTGTGATCTCGGGAAAGAGATCACTCACTGTGTCCACGTGAGAGACCGTGGAGAGGGCCTCAAACTTGGCCTTCAGCTCCCGCGCCTGTTCGATGTCGTCGGCCAGGGCTACCGCAAACAGGACCGTACGGCCTCCTTCCTCGATCAGCCTGAGTTCGGTTTGTACTGACTCCAGTCGCTGATCTTGTAGCCGCAAAAGGTTGTAGTCGAAACCCACCGAGGTGATCGCCGGCATGGCGGCAGCGAGCAAAACGAAAGAGAGAAACAGGGTCCAGGGGGCCTTGCGGAGCAACTTCGTTTCAAATTGAGACAGCAGGGTGCGAAAAGCGCTGGGGGCTGCCGTTGATTGGCGTGGCGGGCGCCGTCGATCCAGGAGAAAAATGACTGCGGGCAATGGCAGCACGGTGGCTACCAGGCAGAGCAAGATCCCGAATCCGGCGATGAGGCCCAGTTCCGAAACACCTTTAAAATCCGTAAAGCCGACGGCCCAAAAAGCGGCGGCTGTAGAGAACGCACTGACCGCGATATCCGTCCCGGTTCCGACCAGGGCCTCATCCATAGCTTGGTCGGCCTGGCCCCCTTTCCGGAACTCCTCGTCGTAGCGCATCAGGATGTGAATGCCAAAGTCGATACCGGAGCCCACCAGGATGGTAAAAAATGAAACGGTGAGAAGGTTGAGATGGCCCACCACGAGGGTGGTGAAACCGATGGTCCAGCCTGCCCCCAGCATGAAGCTGCCGACGATAGCCAGCGGCCGAATGACCTGCCGAAAGGTGGCGACGAAGAGGATCGAGACCAGCACCATGGAGAGAGCTCCGGACTGCTGAGAGTCGGCTTCCGAACTTATCATTTCATCGTGCTCGAGGAGCGGCTCACCGGTCACTCCGACTTCCAGGCCCCGGTAGGCCCGCTGCGCCTCATCCACGGTCTCTCTGAGGAGGGCTATGGTTTCGGCATCTCGTTTCACCATTCGAAGTAATAGAAGATGTACCGAACCTTCGGCGGTGGTGTGATAAAAGTTGGTATCAACCAGCCCGCCCTGAGTCCGCTCGGCTAACTGGGGACTGGTGCCGCCGAAAAGAAGACCACCCCAGGGCGAATGGTAATCGGCCCTCCCTCGGGTCTCCACCTGGCGTCTGAGCTCGTGGAAGATATCGCCCAGAAACGGTAGCATGGAGATGAGTTGCTCCTGTCCACTTCCGGGCAAGTTGCCCTCGAAGTCCGATAGTAGCGCGACCAGGCCTTCGGGAGAGGAAAGAGAGAGGAGAAACGGACGGGCCTCTTTTACCTCCGAAATCAGATTGACCAGTTCGTCTTCAGGAAGAAAGAGTAGGGCCCGACTGGTGAGAAAAGGGAGTTCAACCCGGGGAAAGATCGCGTGGAAGTGCTCCGGGTGGCGTTCGAGCAATTCTGCCAGCGTATCCACGTAGTTCTCTCGAACACTGGCAGTGCCACCCTTGACCATGACCACGATGTCGTCGGAGGCTGGAAATTCTTCGAGGTATCGCTGCTGCAGGGAATGGAGTTCGTCGCTGGAGGAGATGAGGTCGTCACGGCTGGTTTGAAACTCTAGAAACGCAGCCGCCAGGAGTAGACTGACCACAAAAAAGATCAAGGAGAAAAAAAGGACGATCCATGGATGCGCTCGGGCAATGCGAGAGCAGATGAGCATGGCCCGCTCGAGAGGGGATAGCCGCTTCATTGCGCCGAGACTCCTTTTCTCCCAAAACCTAACGGTCCGTCAAACTCAGTTTGACAGACCGTTAGCTCATAACCTCACAACTTTAGGCAACGTACCCTAAGTTTGACCGAATTGAAACACCTAATGTGAAGCGTCAGGAATTACGACGTCCTCGGGTTCATCCGGGTCTCCCTTGTAGTGAGGGCTCAACTTGCTGTGGGAGCGACCGTAGAAGAAGTAGATCACAAACCCGATAAAGAGCCAGATGAAAAGCCGAATCCAGGCTTCGGGGCTCAACTGGACCATGAGGAAGATGTTGGCTGCCATCCCCAGGATGGGTACGAACGGGACCAGCGGACAGGCAAACGAGGTGGGTGCGTTGCGCGTCGGCTGGCGAAGGAAGTAGATGGTGGAGAATAAGGTGATGAGCAGACCCAAGATCACCAGGGCCATCTTCCCGGCAGCCGGCAGGGAAGACTCCTCGCCGTTCAGGTAGCCCCCGAGACCGGCGCATAGAAGTACCAGTCCAAATGAAAGGGCCAGCGTTTGAGTGACCACGGGACCGGGCCTTGCTTCATCTTTATAGCGCAGGATCAAGATGCTGCCCGAGACCACCACGAAGGCGAAGAGCGTTCCGATGCTTACCGTGTGGTGGAGCGTCTCCATGGGCACCCCGGCGGCCATGAAGGCGGCGATGCCGCCGGCCAGCAAGGTGGCGTTGACCGGAGTGTGAGCTTTCGGGTGGACCTTGGCAAACCAGGGCCAGAGTAACCCGTCGCGGGCCATGGCGTACCAGATCCGGGGTTGAGACATCAGCAGGACCAGAACCACCGTGGTCAATCCCACGAAGCCACCCAGGCTGATCAGGAATTGAGCCCATTGGGCACCCCGATCTCCGAAGGCCGCGGCCAGAGGTGCCCCGGGGTCGATGCTGGTGTAAGGGACCATACCGGTGATGACGGCAGAAACCGCGATGTAGAGCACGGTACAGATCACCAGCGAAGCGATGATCCCGATGGGCAGGTCCCGGTTAGGGTTCTTGACCTCTTCGGCAGCGGTGGAGACCGCATCGAACCCGATGTAGGCGAAGAACACCAGGGCTGCCCCCTGGATCACACCACTCCAGCCAAAGGGCATAAAAGGTTTCCAGTTAGGAGGCTCTATGTAGGTCAACCCACCGATGATCACCAGGAAGACCACGGCCAGTTTGATCACCACCATGACCGCGTTTACGGTAGCGGATTCCCGCATCCCCCGACAGAGCAACGCAGTCAAGACGACGATCAGCCCCACCGCGGCGATGTTGATCTCGATCGACCCTACCTGAAGGGCCGTAAAACTTTTGGGAAGATGAATGTTGCAGGCGGCCAGAAACTGTTCTAAGTAGTGCGTCCACCCCACCGCAACCGTGGAGGCTCCGATAGTGTACTCGAGGATCAAGTCCCAGCCGATTATCCAGGCGAACACTTCTCCTACGGTAGCGTAGGCGTAGGTGTAGGCGGAACCGGAGATCGGCATTTTGGTGGCGAACTCGGTATAACAAAAAGCGGCCAGAATACAGGCGATTCCGGCCAAGACATAAGAAACCATGATGGCGGGACCGGCCGCATCTTTAGCTGCCGTCCCGGTGAGCACGAAGATACCCGCCCCGATGATCGCCCCGACCCCGATGGCGGTCAGGTCCATAGCTCCGAGGACTCGCTTAAGACCTCCGTCTTTCTGAGCTGCCTGCCGTAAAATCCGGTCCAAAGGCTTTGTTCGTAACAGTGAGTTACTACTCATACTTCATATCCCCTAACTCCTCAATTCTCAGGCCAGTCGCCGGCCGGACTTGTTCCCCGACTCTCTAACTCCCTTTTTTCTTCTGCAATCGCTTAAGAACGACACCTTAGAGGTTTGAACCGTCCGCCATGTTAACAGGGTGTAAAAAATTCCGGGTCGACTCCTGCTCAAGGTGCCACCACCTCCACCGTGCACTGCTTGCCGTCCAGGAGCGCCTGACCCAGCATTTCACCGCCTTCTAAGCCGCTACAGCGGTAGGTCTCTAGGTCACACAGTACGGATTCACCCTTTTCTTTGGTGAGTTTCTCCAGCCGGGCGGCGGTGTTGACCACATCTCCGATCACGGTGTACTCCCGGCGTCGCGTGGTTCCCAGATCTCCCAGTACGGCGTCTCCGGTGGCTACCCCGACACCGATACGGATGTTGCGCTCCAGGGCGTCTCGGACCATTTCCCGGGCGGCCAGGATGGAAGCCTGTTCCTGGTTTTCCATATCCAGAGGGGCCCCGAATACGGCTAGGAGGCCGTCTCCCATATAGCTGAGCAGCGTCCCACCATGGTCCAGAATGATGTTGGTGGTGGCTTCGAAATGCTCGTTGAGGAAGTCGAGCAGTTCATCGGGTTCCAACTCTTCAGAAATTCGGGAAAAGCCTCGCAGGTCGCTAAACATCACGGTCACGCGTTTGCGGTGCGCAGTCAGAGCCAGGCCGGGTCGGGCCAGGATCTGCTGGACGACCGGCTCAGAGACATAGCGGCTGAAGAGATCGCGCACCCGATCTCGATCAGCGGTGATTCGTGCTCGTACCAGCACCGAGGAGGCCTGGGCCGCGAAGGTTTCTAAGAACGACAGATCCTCTTCTTCGAAAGCCCCCAGACGCACCCGGTTATCGGCGTAGATCACCCCTATGGGCGTGCCCTCGTCTTGCAGCGGGGCGCACATCACCGAGCGCAATCCATACTCCTTGATGGAGACGGCTTCCGAGAAACGGTCGTCGTCCTGGGCGTTGGAAGTCAGGACCATTTCGCCTGAGCCGAAGCTTCGAAAAACGATACTTCGACTCACCTGGAATTCGCTATCGTAGAGATCTTTCTTGGAAAAGTTTCGAGCGGTTCGAAACTCCAGGGCCCCGGTCTCAGGATCCACCATCATGATAAATCCTCGCTCGGCACCGAACAATTCGATGACGTGATCCATGAGGATGTCAAGCACGTTGTCCAGGTCGCGCACCGAGTGAGTCACTTTCACCACCCGTTTTAAGACTTCTACCCGATCCGTGGGATGGGGGACCCCCTGAGGTATCAAGACAAGAGAACTCCTAGTGTTTTTTAGAGTATTGAGCTTTTTGGGGTTCAGAAGGTCTTCCTGCCAGCTCTCCACCGTGCCCTGGCCTTCAGCTAAAAAGGAGGGTCAAGCGCGAGGTCTAATCCTTAAGAATGAGTGACGGAAAAGCGGAGGAGCGCAAAGCGACGGAGCGCCAGCAGTTCGAGCTGGCCGAACGTCTTTTTAAGGATCTCTCCGAGCACGGCGTCTGGATCGCTGGGCTTCCCCTCCCTCTGCGGCACCTTCTCTTCGAGGAATTAAAGAGCCACCAATCTCTTCACGTGGCTCAAGGCAACGAGCCTGAAGCCGCCCACATGTTGGAACTGCTACGCCGAGTGGCTGAGCCCGATCCTCAGCTGCGCTATCGAGCGACCCGGCTTTCCATCGCGGAGTTCGAACGGCGAGGGTTGGGAGGGCGGGCCCTGGCGGTAATGGGCGAACTCTACGAGAAATACCGCTACAAGCGGGCGGAGCGGGTGCGATCGGCTGAAGTGGTGATGGAGTATGGGATCCTGCACGATCGCTACGGAGATAAAGAAGAAGCTTGCAACCTATTTAAGCACTCCATCGGTCGCTACGAGCGACTGGACCATCAGTACAACCTGGCTGCCGCCTGGTTTAACACGGCGAGCGTCCTTTACGATCTCAACAAAATCAAGGCTTCCATCAACGCCTGCGAAAAGGGCTTGGGACTGGGGGGAGCTCAACACCTCGATCTCAAGACGCACCTGTTGTTGCAGCGGGCCAACTGCCGCGAACGCACCCAGGAGTTCGCCCTGGCGGTGGAGGACTACCTGGACGCGGCCAACGGATACGACAAGCTGGGTAGGCGGCGTCAGCAATGCAATATTTTATTTCGGGTGGGATGGCTGCTGGGCAAGCAGAAGCGAATGCTGGAAGCTCGCAACCTGCTGTACAAGGCCCTGAAGATCTCCAAAGAGTTGGACTATTCGGCGGGACTTGCCCGGTTTCACCTGCGCCGGGCCCAATTCTTGTTGGAGCACCAATATCCGGCCAAGATCCAGCAACATTTGCAGCATTCCATCATGTATGCCAGGTTGGCCCGGGCCGACAAGATCGAAAAGATTGCCCGAGGAGCCCTGTACCGCGCTCTGCTTGAAAAGCGGCGACCGCTGACGTTTTATATGAAAGCTCGGGCTCCCGAGGCCAACGCTGCCGCTCTGGCTAAAGCCGGTCAGGGCAGCTATTCTCATCGGGTCAGCGATGGGTACGCGATCCGAGTATGGCGGGATGCTCCCCGCTCGGCAGGTAAAGATGTGACCTTTCTTGCACGCCTTCTGGCCGAACTGGGGCGGAGGGCCCAGGATCCCGAATTTCTGCTTCAGAGCAGCGCCGTGACGAATTGGCAACGATCCGTGCGGCAGGGTCGACGAACACATTAATAAAGGATAACTTATGAAAAAATTCTCATTTTTACTGGTGCTTCTTCTGTGCGTAAGCGCTCTTGCCGAGAAAGCAGCCGCTCCTCTGGTCCACCTCCGGGACGCTCGTCAAGGTTATGAAAACATGATCTGGATGGAGCAACGGACCAAAATAGGGGGTGAGTCCGTGACCGGTTATATTCAAGGGACCGGTGGGGCCGATGACGCTTTGATGGGGTTCAACTTCAAGAACGACTGGGACATGCTGACCGCCACCGTGGGTTTCTTGGACACCGCACCCGAGGGGCGAGAAGCAGAGTTTTTCGTGGAGGCGGGGGGGAAGGTGCTTTACAGTTCCGGAATCCTTAAGAGCAAGGGGCCCTGCCATCAGGTGCGGGTTCCCATCCGGGGCTACAAAAATATCATCCTGCGGATCTCCTCGGACCGCTACAACGGTACGGCCGGTGCGGCCTGGGGCGGGCCCACCGTTTACAGCGGTCTTTCCGCCGAGGAGATGAAAAACGATTGGAGCCTCTCCATCAATAATAGCAAGACGCCTCTGCCGGGCGACGTGGTGCCGAACCAGGTACCGATCATGTTCGAGGTGCCGGGTGCGGCTGAAGAGGTGGAGTACCGGGTGAAGATCCGGCGGGACGCTGAAGCTCGGACCGTGATCGTGGAACGAGAAAGGTCGGACCCCTGACCCAACTCCTGGGAGCGTGTCGGAGTAGTCGGACCGAGCAGAGCGAAGGACATTTTGTTCAGGCGGATAGTGAAATTCCACCCTAATATTGGGCTATATTCGGTTGAAATGAGCTATTCGCATGGACAATAATGAACGAGCCTCTGCGACGGGAGACTACTCCGACACGCTCCTAGTGGAACTCTCGGCAGCCCTGGTTTGCGTGAGAAAGGGAGCCCCCTGGCTCTATCTCCAGGTCTCCGATCCGGGAAAGTTACCGTGCGGTCCTCTGGCTTTTGAAGACCCCACCCTCGAACTCGGAGTCAGGCGGCTCCTCGAGGAACTCGTCGAGCAGGAGGTCGGCTATCTCGAGCAGCTATACACCTTTGGCGATCAGGTGCGGTCCCGTATCGTTCCCCGGGAGGACCGGACCCTTTCCATTGCTTACCTGGGCCTAATGGAAGAACTCCCGACCCAACGAATCGTCTCCTTTTACCAGCTTTTCCCCTGGGAAGATACCCGAAAGCCCTGGCCGGAGGCGGTCCGTGAGTTGGTGGAACAACTCACCTCGTGGGCGCAAGGGGACCCCGAACGAGAGTGGCGCTGCCGGGTTTTGTTCGGGCTGGAAGGCAGCCCCTGGAACCCCGAACGGGTGCTGGAGCGCTATGAACTCTTGTACGAAGCCGGACTGGTAGAAGAAGCTGGCAAGGGAGCCAACCAGGGAAGAGCGCTCTGGGCCGACCACCGGCGGATCGCGGCCACCGCCCTGACCCGGGTGCGGGGAAAGCTGGCGTACCGCCCGTTGGTGTTTGAACTCTTGCCCCGGCAATTCACCCTCACCGAACTCCAAAAGACGGTCGAAGCCTTGAGTGGAGGGCTCCTGCACAAGCAAAACTTTCGGCGTATGGTCGAGACCGCCGGACTGGTGGAGATGACCGAAGAGAGCCGGTCCGAAGGGCGGGGGCGCCCGGCCCGGCTTTTCCGCTTTCGAAGCGAGGTCACCGTCGAGCGCCCTGCCCCCGGGGTGCGAGCCCGCCCCAGAGGGTCGTGGGGCGTTTCGTAGCTTTCTTTTTCAATTTCCTTGACAATTAATTATGCTCAGAGTTAGTATAAAGGTATCTTAATAATGCTCTCATAGAGCATAAATGGGAGGTAAGAAATGATGACCCAGGCTTTAGAAAGAATCGAACGCCGGCTTTCTGCCAGTATGCCGCGCTTTGAATGGGAATTGCGCAAGCCCCTTATCGAAAAGATATTAGGCCTGAAAATGGAGAAGAACGTGGTGATTCTCGCTCACAACTATCAGGTTCCTGAGATTTTTTACGGGATCGCCGACGTCACTGGAGACAGCCTGGCCCTGGCCCGAGAATCGGTGCACCGGCAGGAAGCAGACGCCATCCTATTTTGTGGGGTGCACTTTATGGCTGAGACAGCCAAGCTGTTCAACCCGAACAAACCGGTCCTGATCGCCGACCTGGAGGCCGGCTGCTCCCTGGCCGAGTCCATCACCGGAGCCGACGTCCGGGCCCTCAAGGCCCAGCACCCCGGTGCTCCGGTGGTGACCTACGTCAACTCTTCGGCTGAAGTGAAAGCCGAGAGCGACATCTGCTGCACCTCGGGCAACGCCCTGGCTGTGGTGGAGTCGCTGAACGCCGACAAAGTGATCTTCCTCCCCGACGGTTTCTTGGCGAGCTACGTGGCTCGCCAGACCGAGGTGGAGATCATCTCCTGGGCGGGGACTTGCATCGTGCACGAGGAGTTCACCGCCGATCAGGTGGCCGCCTATCGAGCTCAGTACCCGGGACTCAAGGTTCTGGCCCACCCCGAGTGCCACCCCGACGTGCAGTCGGCCGCGGACCTGGTGGGTTCGACCGCCCAGATGTCCAACTTTGTGGCTGAACAGAAACCGGGTGCTCAGGTGGCGCTGATTACGGAGTGCTCCATGTCCGACAACCTGGCGGTGGCTCACCCTCACGTTGAGTTGGTGCGTCCCTGCTCGATCTGTCCTCATATGAAAAAGATCACCCTGGAGAAGATCGTCGACTGTCTGGAGACCTTCCAGCCTCAGATCGAGATCCCCGAAGAGATCGCTTATCGCGCCAAGCGCGCCGTGGAACGGATGCTGGAAGTGTCGGCTCCCCGGCGAGTGGTGGCTCTACCGGTGGCTCAACCCGCCTGAGGAGGTAAATTATGGAACGCTTTTTTGATCTGATCATCGTGGGAGCCGGGGTCGCCGGACTCTCGGCACTGCTAGCAGCGGACCCTTCCCAAAGGGTAGCCGTGGTGAATCCTGGCTCTCCGTTGCAAACGGGTAGCACTTGGAGAGCCCAGGGTGGGGTGGCGGTGGCTCTGGGCCCGGACGACACTCCTGCTCTCCACGCCGCCGATACTATGGCCGCCTCGCGGCAACTGGCCGACGTTCAGGCGGTCAGGGTCTTGACCACCGAAGGACCCGAGCGGGTTCGCGAACTACTGTCCGAGGGCATGCCCTTCGATCGAGACATGGACGGGCAGGCCATCTTCGGCCTGGAGGCTGCTCACTCGAGAGCCCGGGTCATCCACCAGAAGGACCATACCGGCCGCACCTTGATCGCCCACTTGTGGGAGCAGGCCCAGCAGCGCCATCGCACAGAGTTCTACTCCTGCCGGGTGGCTCGACTGCTGACCAACAGCGGTGGTATCGGTGGAGTGCTCCTGTCCGATGGCCGGGTCCTGGCCACCCCCAGAGTCATCCTGGCTAGCGGCGGGTTCGCGGGGCTCTATGAAGCCACCACCACCGGCCTGGAAGTCCGTGGGGAGGGGATAGCACTGGCCACCGATGTGGGTGCACAGGCCAGGGATCTGGAGTTCGTGCAGTTTCACCCCACCGCCCTGGATAGACCTTCCGAAGGCCCGCTGCCTCTCCTGACCGAGGCCTTACGAGGAGCCGGGGCTAAGCTGCAACTCGAGAACGGAGAGCGCTTCGTGGAAGAGTTGCTCCCCCGAGACCAGGTGGCCAGGGCCATCGCTGCGCGCCGATGCGAGGGCCACACGGTTTATCTCGAGTTGGCTCCGGTGGATCGCCTGCAGGAGCGCTTCCCTGGCGCGGCCTCTCATCTCCGCGAAGGAAGCCGCTTACCCGTTCGTCCGGCTGCTCACTACACCATCGGTGGGGTGGCCACCGACCTGGACGGGTGCACGTCGGTGCCCGGCCTGTACGCCGTGGGGGAGGTAGCCTCGGTGGGGATCCACGGAGCCAACCGCCTGGCCTCCAATAGTCTGCTGGAAGGCCTGGTCTTCGGCCACCGGGCAGGCCGGCACGCCTCCCTTTCTTTGCGCTCCTGGAGCCGACCCACTCTGCGCGAGCCGCTAGCTCGGATCGAGTGCGCCCGTGAACTGGCTGCTTTTCGAGCCTCCTTCGAAGAGGCCACCGGAGTGGTTCGCCACGGGCCGCTGTTGGAGCGATTCTTGGAGGAGATGGGGGCCGCCGACACTATGGAGAAGCACCTCGCGGAGCAGGTGGCCCGAGCCTGCCTGGCTCGAACCGAAAACATCGGGGCTCACTTCCGGACCGACGCGGAAGGGCCCGTCACAGAACTGGACGTAGCTGGCTAATCATGTTTGAACTCCTATACCGTGACGCCTTGCAGCGCTTTTTATTAGAAGACCTTGGAGTGGAGGGTGATGTCACCAGCAAGCACCTGGGGCTGACCGACGCAATAATCGCCCGGGCCGGTATCCGGGCCCGCCAGGCCGGGGTGGTGGCGGGCCTGCTGTTCGTGGAACCGCTTTGCCGACTCCTAGACGAGCGATGCCGGGTTGAGGAGAGGGTAGAGGAGGGTTCGGCCTTTGAAGCCGGTGCGAACTTGCTAACCCTCAGTGGTCCGGCCCCGGCCGTTTTGGCAGCCGAGCGTACCGCTCTCAATCTACTCTCCCGGACCTTCGGGATCGCCACCCAGGTGCGAGGCCTGGTGGAGAAACTCCAGGGTACCGACTGTCAGCTCCTGCCCACCCGTAAGACGCTGCCCGGCATGCGGTTTTTCGACAAGTACGCCTGCGAAACGGGGGGGGCTGCCCGACACCGATACGGCCTCAACGACGCCATCATGATCAAGGACAACCATCTGGTGGTGGGTGGCTCCTTGGAGACTGTCTTGTGCCGCTTGAGAGAAAGTGCGGGTCATATGCTCACCGTGGAGATCGAGTGTGACACCCCGGGGCAGCTTCAGGAGGTCCTGGCAGCCGACCTGGCCATGCTCCGGAGCAAGCCTCGCTCGCGGGGGGTGGACGTGGTCCTGCTCGACAACATGCGGGGAGAGGTGCTCCGCGAGTGCGTTGATCGAATCCGTGCTCATCCCCGAATCATCGTGACTGAAGCTTCGGGCGCTATCACTCCCGACAATATTCGCGAGGTAGCCGAAAGCGGGGTGGATTTCATCAGCCTGGGTGCGCTCACCCACACCGTCATACCGGTCGATCTCGGGTTGGACTTTGACGCAGGAGTCTCACCCCCTCAATTCTAATACCGGTTGTGGTATGAGTGCGAGAGCTTGGGTGTTCCTGCTATGGCTGCTCACGGTGCAGTCTGCTCTTGCCTGCGGCTCGGGAACTTGCCACAGCGACTGCTGTACCGTGGACGAGTTTTGCGGTACCGTGAAACGAGACTGTTCGCAAGCCCAGATCAGCTGTCACGTGCCTACCGCCCAAGACCAGGCCGAGGTCATCCTGGTGCCGGAAGGGCCCCGATTCATCCTCATTGAGTCGGAAGAACCACTCTCCTGCCCCAGAGTGAACAATAGCTTCACCTACTCGGGGATTGTAGAGAGCGTGCACGAGGCACCGCCCGCCCCACCTCCGGTCCCACCGCCTCGATAGTTCTCCCTGTCGATATTCGCCTTTTTGAAAATTCAGACTTTTTAGGAGAACTTTGTTATGTCAATTCCCAAAGGGCTAGCCACCCTCATTTTGTGCTGCACTTTTTTGAGCGCACCGGCTCTTTCCGACTGCTGTGGGCCGGTCCCCATGCCGTCGGAGCAGATTAAGCTTGGCTCTGGTTGGAGCGGATCGCTCTTTTTTGAACACATGGATATGAGTTCGCTGCGCCGGGGCACCAAAGAGGTTTCCCCCGACCAGGTTTTGACGGAGCGACTGAACGCCGGAGCCCCTGCCTTCAGCGTGCCTACCCGGATGTACATGGATCGGGCCTCCGCGCAACTTCGATACCAGTTTAATCCGGAGCACTCGCTCCGACTGACCATACCGTGGCGCTTCAATCAAATGGACATGCGAATGGCGAGCCGCCCCGGAGCGGGCGGGGGCGGTCACGGGCACGCTCATCACCGAATCGCCCCTCAGATGGACCACCACAATACCGGAGCAGAGCACGACCATCACCAGCACGATGAGATGGGGCATGAAGCCCACGCTGAACACCATCACGCTGAGCACGGGGGCCATGGCGGAATGAATCCCGCCGCACCTATGTTCATGAACATGACCATGGATCAGACCGACGGATTAGGGGACATCAGTCTGGCTTACAACTACACCTTTCAACTCGACGACAACACCGCCTGGGTCGGAGGCGGGGTTTCGCTTCCCACTGGGGAGTGGGACGAGCGAGGTGGTGGAGGGGGGTTGATCCATAACATGATGCAACCGGGCAGCGGCGCCCTGGGTCTCTCGGCCGAAGCGGGAGCGGACCTTCCTCTGGGAGACTCCAAGTTTTCCTTGCATCCCCGGGCTTCCGTGCAATGGAACGCCCGAAACCCCCTGGGATATCAGCGAGGATCGCGCTTGGACTACGAACTGGGTTCCCGCTACCAGGTTCATGAGCGGGTGGGTTTGAGCCTGGATCTGGTGGGGTTCATGGCCCAGAAAGATACCAGCAACGGGACCATCGACCCGGTGACCGGACGAGTCGCCTTCCAGAGTCCCCAGACCTCATTGGTCGACGACGTGATCAATACCGGCGGACAGTTTCTGTTCATCGCCCCCGGACTGAGAGCCAACCCCACTGAAGACATCGCCCTGGGGATCCAGTACCGCCTACCGATCTACCAGAAAGTGCACGGCACCCAACTCGGTATCGATAGCTGGTACCGGGTTTTTATGAGCGCCCGGTTCTAACGAATTACCGGCCCGGCACCACTAAGGCCGGGCCGGTGGCTTGTTCTGTTTAAACTATGAAGGTAGAGACTTTTAACCAGGATCGGTTCATTCTTTTCGCGAATTTCCTCTATTCAGGGGAGTCGACCGATACCGCTCCCTTAGAGGAGTGTCGATGGCAGAGGTTGGTGGAGTGGGCAGCAGCCCGTCAAGTAGTTCGTCTCCGAGCAGTACAAGCAAGTCGGAGGAGAGCTCCGTCTCACCGACGACCGATTCTGCACCACAAAGCTCGGGTTCAGGGGTCACGAGTACCGTGGATCGAGGCGAGCAGGCCCAGTCGGCCGATACCGGGGCCGCGGCCTCCCACGATGCCCTGGTGGGGGAATCCGCCTCGAGTGACCCGGATGCCTCCCGGGAAGTGGCGGCGGCCCAAGCCGAGGTGGCTGGAGCGGTCACCGGCCCTGTAGAAGGCACGGCAGAGACCGAGGAGGCCGAGCAGACCCGGGAAGCGGAAGCCCTTACCGAAGAGCAGCAAGGGAGAATGGACGAGTACCAGACGGCTCGGGCCACGCTGGATAGCGCCATAGCCGGAGAAATGGTGGATTTCGTGGCTCTGAGCGAGGCCCGCGAGGTGGTCCTCGGCTATGCCGACGAAGTGCAGGGTGCTCTGGGCCAGATGCAACAAACGTTTTCTACCCTGGATACTCAGGTAGCCCGGCAAACGGGTTTCATCACCAATGAAGGGCAAATGCTTTCTCCTGAAGAGCAGGCTGCCGCTCTGGAATTCACCTCGGCCGAAGTAGCCAAAGCTCAGCAGCCTTTCGACGAGGCAACCGGCGCGCTGATCGCCACCATTCAGGACCCCGTCGTTCAGAGCTACCTCGCCGACCTGGACCCTGAACAACAAAAGGATTTCTTTGAGAGCGTGTCCCGCTATATGCCGGCCTCGGAAGTAGGCCGTGCGTGGTCGGCTGACTTCACCGATGCTCTGGCCGCGCTGGGTTCCGGCGGACAGACAGCAAACGGCCTGGCCGAAGTGGCCGCCGAAGCTCGAGCGGGGCTGACCCCCGAAGATCAGGTCGCCTTCGACGCAACGGTGGGAGTGCTGGTGGGTACAGGTCTTGCCGAACGTCCGGAAAACGCCGATGCCAGGTTGCAGTCGGCCGCCCAGGCTCTGGGCCTACCCCGGGCCGAACTGGAGGCGTTGCGAGACCCGGCCTCTACTCCGTTCGAGGAACTGGGAGTTTTCACTCAGACCGCTACTGTGGCCTTTTCTGCCTTTGACAGCTTCCGGGCCGCCGATCCGTCTGCCGGACCTTCCGCCTTCGATTATGTGAGCATGGGAGTGGGAGGTCTGTCCAAGCTGGCTCAAATGGCTGACGAATCGGCCTCCGTGGGACAGATGCTGGGCGCAGCGCGCAGCGGGCTATCTCGGGTGAGCGGTGCCTTAGGAGTGGCAAACAATGCCCTGGGAGTGATCGGCCTGGGGTTTTCGGTCGCTGCCACCGTGGACGCTATTAGGCAGAACAACGCAACCGACGCTATCAGTGGCGGGCTCGGCATAGCCGGAACCCTCGGTACCATGGTAGCCGGTGCGGTGGGTTCCGGTGGTCTTGCGGTAGCGGGTTATGCGCTCATCGGAGCGGGTCTGGCTTTGCCGACGGTGGTCAATGGTCTGCAAAACGAGGCGTTCGT
Source organism: Vulcanimicrobiota bacterium (assembly GCA_041676625.1). GTDB lineage: Bacteria > Vulcanimicrobiota > Xenobia > Xenobiales > JADMJV01 > JAEXNA01. Next base: position 14,968 of record JBAYRN010000054.1, on the reverse strand, counting down.
GGAAGGCGCTCTGGCCGCCGCCCTGGGCCCCGAGGAGTCCAGCTTTTCCTTGCGAGGTAGGATGATCGGAACTGCCCCGCCCAGCGCGGCCGCCGTACTCGATGCCCTGCGCCCCTCCGACATGACGGTCTCCCAGTACCTCGACTCACGCATCGAGGGTTTCAATCCCGAAGCCAGCGATTTTGCCATAACCATCTGGGGCTCGATCCTCGACGAATACTACGCGCAGGAACTGCCCTAATACGCCCTAATGCATTTTGTGAGACAGCCGAAGACCTTGCCGCTGCACCAGAATCAGTAGCCGATTCGCTTCCACCGCGGCCTCCCTGGCCGCCTCGAAGTCGCCCACTCGACAGAGTTCCACCGCCTCCAGCCAACCGGCCAGGCCTTCCACCAGCAAACGGTGGCCGGCCTGCGTTTCTGCTGTTCGCTCCCGTTCGGTCACCAGCAAGCTCCGGTAGTTTTCCCAGGCTCCCTTGATCCGCTTCTCTACCTCGTCCAGCGATTGCTGCCAGGTCGAAGACTCCATGGCCTCGGCAGCACAGAGTCGGTGAAAAGAGGTGAGATGCACCGACTTCCAATCAATCGGCGTTAGAAGGTCAGCCTCGGCGTAGAGTGCTTGAATGAGCCGGGTGAAGTCGTCGGCCATCAGGCTCTCTATTTGGTCGGACCCGGAAAACTATCCACCCACTCAATGGTAAAATCCGGGAAGCTATCCACAAACTGGATCTTGTAGTCGGGGAAGCTTTCCACCATTTGCCATTTCCCCGGTGAATCGGGAAAGGCTGTGACCTTCTGGACTTTGAGATCGGGGAAACTGGTGACCACCTTGACCTTGTAGTCCGGAAACGAATCCACCACCTGGATCTTACCGTAGACGAATTGGGCAGCCTCGGGTTTGTCGCTCCCGGCAAGGGCGGACGCCGCGAGAAGTAGGAATAGAAGTACTGTCATTCGCATCCCTGTAAATTTCCCAACCCTCACGGCAATCCTTCAACCCAGTTTTCCACGCGCAAACCGGCGATTCGAGAAAACTCCTTGAGGTTGTTAGTGACCAGAGTAGCGTTCAGGTGCAAGGCGTGGGCTCCAATCATTGTGTCGAGCGGTCCGATCGGAGCGCCTGCTCGCTCTAAAGTAGCCCTGACCTCCCCATAGACCAGAGAAGCATCGTAGTCGAAAGCCACGATGATGAAAGGCAATAGGAATTGTTCCAAGGCTGCTCGGTTGCGCTTCCGAAATTGACTTTTCGAAACTCCGTAGGACAACTCCGCAGCGGTCACTGAGGAGATGCCGATCTGTCCAGGTTGGTGAGAGTGGAATCTTTCTAGAACTTCGGGTGGTTTTCGTTTGATGAGATAAATACAAATATTGGTATCTAGCAAGTGGGTCAATCGAAAAGCTCCTCACGAGCTTGTTCGGTGGGTTGATCGCGAGACTCCATAAAGTCCTCGCTAAACATATCGAGCGCTGATAGCATCGGCTCCCAGAACCCTTCGAGTGGTAGTAAAACGACCGCGTTTCCCATCTTCTTAAGGTGGACCTCGCTTCCCGAGAATCTAAACTCTTTAGGCAGCCGAACAGCCTGGCTTTGTCCATTTTGAAAGAGTTTTGCTTTCTGCACGCCTGTCGTCCTTAAAATACAAAGTATATGCTAAAAGTATATACTGCGTTCTGGTCAGCCGTCAATGGCAAGGTTGAGCTGGAGTCAGGGGGTAGGTTCTCGGCCTGGTACGAAGTGGTACCCATGTCCGGTGTACTTTGTCCTGTCTGCAAGAATGCGGAGCTCGACACCGTGGTGAGTGCCCCCTACATCCGGGGTATGCTGCTGGCTTACACTTTCGGGACCAAGCGCTTCGTGGGCTGCAACCGGTGCGTTAAGAAGCAACTTGCCAAAGAACTCGGGGTGAGCATGGTGGTCGGCTGGTTCAGCCTGACCTCACTGCTGGTCAACCCGGTGTGTATCCTCTGGAATGGCGCCCGCCTCCCGTTTCTTCGGGCCAACCCCCGAAAGGTTGCGGACCTGCTGGCCGAATTCGGGATCGACACCAGCGAACCCGCGGCTCGGGTGGACATACCCCGGGTGGCAGCGTCGCTGGCGGCGGCCATGGTCAACGCCGATGGAAAGGTGGGGGAGGACGAAATACTGGTGGCCGTGGAGATCGGCCAAAAGCTCTTCGACGGGTTCGACCTGGAGCTCTTTCGAGACGTTCTACTGAACTCCCAGAGCTTGCCCAATCCCACCCAGTTGGCTTCGGTACTGCGAGACTACCTGACCGAAGACGGAAAAGTCGCGGTCCAGAAATACCTGGTGGCCATCGCCGTAGCCGACGGTAGCGTGGCCCCTCAAGAGATCGACATCCTGCGCAACGTTTCTTTTGCAATGGGGTTACAACCTCCAGACTTATCTCCCCCAGGAATGAGCGGAGAAGTCTTGAACGAGAATCAATAGGTTATGAGTAAATTTCTAGTTCTAGCACTGGCCCTCTTTTTGTTGTCGCCGGCGATAGCCCAGGAGCAGGTCATCGAGGTCACCTCCGAGCCACCTGGCGCACTGGTGGTGGTCAATCATCGGGTTAAGGGGCGCACCCCTCTCACTCTCACCGAGTTGGAGCCCGGCAAGCATCACTTTCGAGTCTCCCACGGGCCGGAGTACCGCCCCTTCCAGCAAGAGATCGAGGTAAGACCCAATCATACCGAGGCCTGTCACGTGGTCCTTTCTCCCATCACCGAGACCTCTTTGAAGCAGGGGGTGCGCCTTCTCCAGGAAGGTCAGATCGCAGCCGCAGAAGAGGCGCTGCACCGGGCCCTGCGGGAGTCGCCCCGGCAACCGGAAGCGTATTTGTGGTTGGGTAAACTGGCTTACGAGCGAAATGAGGACGACAAAGCGGTCGAGTACATCCGCGAGTACGCCCAGGTTTTTCCTGAAGACTCGCAGGCTCATCTGCTGCTTGGTCGCTTGCATCAGCGCGGTGGCCGCACCGGGGCAGCCTATACCAGCTATAAACTGGCTCTACTGAACACCGTGGAGATGAAGCAGGCCCTCCAGGACATGCCGCCTGCCACCTGGGAGGCCATCAAGGAGGCCGGGGCACCGGTGGCTCCGATTTATCAGATGCGCCTGGCCCATCTGTACGAACTGAAGGGTCGGACCCCCGAAGCGCTCGAATGGGTCGAGAAGGCCGTGAACGAGATTTTTTCAGACCAGATGTTGAATTCAGGACAGATATGATCCCCGACTCTCTGAGGGAAGCGGAGTTCATAAATTTACTCACCATCCGCAAGAACGGTGACGGAGTCCCTACCCCGGTCTGGGCGGCCAGAATCGAGGAGTCGCTCTACGTCTTTTCCCAGGGGCAAGCCGGTAAGATCAAACGGATCCGCAACTCAGGAGATGTGAGGGTTGCCGAATGCACGGCCAACGGTAAGCTGAAGGGTTATTGGCACGTGGCCAAAGCGACTCTGGTGGAGAGCGGATCCCCGGAAGAGGCGGCCGCCTACGAAGCTTTACTCTCGAAATACGGCTGGAAGATGAAGATGCTCAATTTTGGCTCCAAGCTCTCTGGTAAAGCCAAAACACGCGTGGTGGTTCGCCTAGATTTTTAGGTGCTGCAAAGGATCTTTCGGTGGGCGTTGAACTCCATAAGGCAGCAGGAAAATGACAGCGGCAACCAATCAGACAATCCTCGGCCTTACCCCTGGAGAGATCATCGAGGGCCGGTTTCAGATAGGGGAGTTGATCGGGTACGGGGGGCAGGGCGCGGTCCTTAGTGTCAACCACCTGGAGTGGGACCGCCGGTTGGCTCTGAAGCTACCCCTGCCAGACGCCATCAACTCTCCCAAGAAGAAAGAGCGCTTCGTGCGGGAAGCCGAAGCTTGGATTCGCCTGGGGGTGCACCCCAATATCGTGCGTTGCTGGTTTGTGCGGCAGATCGTCGGTTTGCCTGGACTTTTTCTGGACCTGATCTCCGGGGGCTCTCTCGAAGACAAGATCGAAAATGGCGAGATCGGTCCTGGGCGCTGGACCGAGATCCTGGATGTTATGATCGGGGTGGCCGAAGGATTGGCCCATTCCCACAACCTGGGCATGATCCACCGGGATATCAAACCCGAGAATCTCCTGCTCCGGCGAAACGGAGAGGTTTGCGTCACGGACTTCGGCCTGGTCAAGAGTGCCGACCGAAAGAGCCTGTCCAATAAACCGGTCTTTGAAGGGGTCGAAGAGGAGGAAGAATCCAGTGGGACTGGGGCTACTGGAGTCGGCGAGTTTCTGGGGACACCTCGCTACGGCGCGCCGGAGCAGTGGAACAAAGGGATGACCATCACCCCGGCCACCGACATTTATGCGGTGGGGGTCATCCTTTTTGAGATGCTCACCGGCCGCCGCCCCTTCGATGCGCCCGGCGAGAATCCGGAACCGCTGGAGTTGATCCATCGCCATCTGGGGCAAGCACCCCCATCTCCTCGAGATTTTCAGCCAGATGTACCCGTCGATCTGGAGGCCCTCTGCCTGAGGTGCCTGTCCAAGGATGCTCTGGGGCGTCCGCAGTCAGGGAGTGCGCTGGTGCCGCTACTGGTCGAACTCAAAGAGAAGATCACCGGGGTCAAGCACGCCCGGCCCGCCCCGCTGCCGGAGAAAGAAAGACCCGCCCTGCTCAACAACGCCGGAGTCTCGCTGCTGTCTCTAGGGCTTCACCAAAAAGGCCGGGAGAATATCGAGAAAGGACTCCTCTTGCAGGCCGACCATCCCGAGTGTATCTACAACCTGGTGCAGTTGGAGCGTCGGGCCGGGCGGATGGGGGAGGTTGAGTCGTTGCAGAGGCTGCGCCGTGCCAACGCAGCCCTGCCTCTTGCTCTTCTTTGTATCGAGGAGGGCCACCCCAAGCTCGCCTATCAGATCGTCAAAGCGATCCCGGACGAAAAAAAGACTGGGCTGCTTCACCGGACCGAAGGCGACGCACTTATGTACATGGGTGAGTTTGAGGAAGCGGCCGCCTGCTATCGCAAAGCCCGGGAGAAACTCCCCAACGATCAGGCCACCGCCAAGCGCCTGCAACTCGCCGAACAACGGAACCGAATTCTGGACGGGCGAATCTACTTCCCCATCCCGGGAACCTTGCTCACCGGTGAGTGGCCGGAACCCGACGGAAAGAGCGAACTAACCAACGATAGTAAACTGCTCAACGTGACGGCCCGAGCGGTCAGTGTGAGCGACCCGGAGTGGACGGAGCCCACCGTGACCACGGCTCGTCCAACTGGCGCTACCGCCGTCACCAGGCTGTGGCATACCGAGAAGGCCATGGTGATTCAGGACCAGACCGGCTTTGAAGTCTGGAACAAGTTGGCGCTTCAGCCCATGGGCCGCTCCACTGGCAAGATCCTGGCCGTGAGCGGGACCTTGAGTCACGTCATGTACCTGGACGGTCCCAAACTCATGCTCCTGGACAACATCAAAAAAAGCACTTCTCCGGTCAGCCTCGATGGTGAGGTGGAAGGGGTCATGGCCGCTTTCTCGGTGGGGCAAACCGGACTCTTTGTCCTGACCATAGACGGTCGACTCGGTAAGATGGACCCCCGTTGTCGGGTGGAACCTCTGGTCTGGCCCTCGCGCACCCCCGATCCCGCGAAGGTCAGACTGTTCTGTGTGCACGAATCCGGGCTGGTGGCTCTGGCCACCGAGGATCATCAGCTCCTACTCCTGGATCTGGAAAAACGAACGTTGGTCCGGCGGAAGCTGCCCTTCCGAGCCGAATCGGTGGCGATCGATGCCACCGGAGAGACCATCGTGGTGGACAACGGCAAGCTCTACGGAGTCTTTCAACGAAACGGAAGACTGGTGCACCGAGGCAACGGGGCCTGCGCGGTGGACCCCACCAACCGTTACCTTTTGGCCTGGGCCGGAATGCTCAACGTCTATTCTTTGGCCAATTTTCATAAGGTCCGCAGCTTCTCCCAGCAGATGCCCCCGCCCGATTCGGTGAGTTGGACTCTCGACGGTCGGCTGGCCTTGACCGGAACCGGCGGAAAGTACCAGGTATGGGAAGTCGACGAAGATCACCGCGTGTATGAGCGCGAGTTGTTGCTCACTCCCGGAGAGACCTACGAAGACCTGATCCAGAGCTTCGTCCGCTACGACACTGCCATGGCCGACGCTCTGAAGTTCAAGGAAGCCCACCAGTACAAAGAGTCCTACTGGGCCGTCAGCAAGGCTCGCGCGGCCAAAGGCTTTCTGCAGTCCGAGCAGGCCCTGACCCTGCACTGGGACCTCACCGGGATTCTGGAGCCGGACGGCCTGGAGTCGCTCTGGGAGCGGATGTTTTTCCGGGGCATTTCGGCCACGGCCTTTACCCGCAACGGTCGCCTTCTGGCCATGGCCCAGGGCAGGCGCTGCGAAGTCCGGGCCTTCACCGGGACTTCGGCTCAGGAGCGCTACGCGGTCGAACTGCAGGTCGAGCCGGAAGGGCTTCACTATCACAACTCGGTGCTGCTGGCCGTGCAAAGGGACGGCACCATCCACGCCCTCAACAACACCGACGGCGGAGTTCTCTTCTCCCTCGACACAAAGCTTGGTGAAATAGCGGGCTCGGCTTATCGTGCCGGAAACCTCGTGATCTGGAATAAGGGGGGGCAAACGCTCGCTTTCGACCCTTCCAGACAAGAGTTGACCGAGATCCGAAAGTGCCCCCCCACACAAAGTCTAGTACCGCTGTCGGCCGATCGGGTGCTTTGCGCCGTAGCAGCCAAGGTCAAGCTTCTCAATCTGAGATCGGGTAGCGCGGAGATGTCGTTGGAGCTAATCGACGGGCTCAGTTGTGTTTCCACCCTGGACGACGAGGAGATCCTACTGGCCGGCTTCCAGGACGGAACCTTTCGGGCCATCGATCTCAACTCCGGTAAAGAGCTTTTTTCGGTCCAGTGGGACATCGGACACATCACCGGAATCAAGGTCAATCGGTCACTTGCCTACGGAGTGGCGGTCAGCGCCAACGGAAAATTCGTGGTGTTCGATCTCCGAACCGGCCAGAGCTACATCTCCTTCACCGCCCACAGTCAGGGTATTCCCCAGTTGGAGATGACCGATGATGGTCGGTTCTTCTTGACCCGATCCCGGGACGGCCAATTCAGACTTTGGGAGACCTGCTGGAAGCTTCAGGACCACGAAGGGTCGGCGGCCGTGGGTTGGCTGGATGCGGGGGCGGGCAGCACCCTCGGTCGACTAGGAAAGTTTCTGGGGCGACAGGTCTAACGGGCCTCTTTTTCGGTATCGATCAACTCTTGGATAACCGAGCCGTTTGGGTAGCCGAGGGAAGTCGCTTTCTTCAAGGATTCTTGAGCCTCTTCGAAGCGTCCCAGTTTGGCATAGGCCACTGCGATATTGGCGTGGGACACCGCCTGAGTATCATTCAACGCGATCGCCTTTTGGAGCGACTCTAAACCTTTTTCCGGCTGACCTTCAAAGATATAGAGGATGCCTAAGGAGGCGTGGGCCTCCGGATATTCCGGGTTCAGTTGGAGGGCCTGCTGGTAACACCCTCGAGCGTCTGGGTAACTACCTTCGTGGCGATAAACTGCTCCCAGGTTGGTCCAGGCCACGTACGATTTCGGGTTGATCTCGAGCGCGCGTTTGTGACACTTGATGGCGCTCGGATAGTCTTCCATGGAATCGAAGGTATTGCCCAGAATGGTCCAGAGGTCGGAGGACTGGGAGGGATCCACCCCCGCCTCCAGGGCGCGCATCAGGTGCACGGCGGCCTCTTCGTACTGGCCCTGCTGGTAGAGCTGGACCCCTTTCTCGGCGTCAGCCTGCCCGGCCGCCTCGGCGGAAGCCAGGCCGGAAACGGATAGGGTCAGGAAAAGGAAAAAAAGGACTTGAACAATTCGCTTTCTCATTCAACAAAGATTTGCGGCGGAACGGGGTTGGCCTGCCCCTGGGCTCAGCGGGTCCGGGTTTTCTGATAGCTGAGGGTGTCGCTGTCCTGATTCCATACCACCGTTTCTTGAGAATTTTCTCTCGGGTGGGAGAAGGTCACGTTCAACACCCGTCCGTCTTGGGAGGCGCTCAGTCGGGGGGCTAGAGGGTCGGGCCGCCCTTGGCCGTGGCTGCCCAGGACCGTGAATCGATCCGGTCCCATTTCCAAATCCTTGAGGGGGTAGTGCCCTTCCTGAGCGGGCTCCGGATCCCAGAACTTGCCAGCTGGCCGACCGCAGGTCAGGCTATCCCGGTGGTGGGACTCCCCGATCCCGAAGATGTTGATGAGGTCCCAGAAGCTAAAAGAGCCAATGTCAGCAGGGTTGACTCCGGCAGCTACGATCTCGTTTTTCGCGGGATTGAGATCGTGCGCACTGCCGTCGAGATCGGAGGCCTGTTCGAACCAGTAGAGGGCGGAACTCACGAGCTTCTGAGCTCGAATTCCGTTCTCCCGTTGGGTTTCCAGTCGCGAAACGTCTTGCAGGCTTTCTACCGGTGGGACGAAGACCTTTCCCCGGGAGCTGACGGGCAAACTCACCTGTTCCGATGCGGTCCAGGAAGTCGGTTGCTCCGGCTGGTTGGTTGCGGAACGCTCACCGGACCGGAACTCCAGTTGTCTGGTTTGGGGATCAAATCGGGCCTGTCCGCCCCCGTTAGACGAAGCCCGGATCTCAGCATCGTCTCCCTTTACCCGATACTTCATTTTCTCTCGAGTGTGCTCTCCGCTAAACACCCGGGTGTCCTTGTGAAACTCAAAGTTGTCTGCAGGCCGGACCACGTGGCCCCGGCGGTGATCCAGATCGCCCGCCGAGTTGTCCTCGGTCTTCAGGTGGCTGACCGCTTCCATGGCCCTCCACATTTCTTTGGCCTCCGGGAGGTTGCGGTGAGCGTCGTAATATCTATCCAGGCTCTCGGCTTGAATCGATAACTCTTCGGGGTAGTTCCGCGCTACGCGGTAGCTGTGGGTAACGGTGTGGTTGCTGCTAATCATACTCATTGCGGAAATTTAAAATTTCACTATGGAACGATTATGGAATGGTTGCGGTGGGAGGTGGCCAGATGTGACAAAAAGGTGATCGTTTCACCTCAAGCCGTAGGAGGCTGGAAGGTCAGCACCTTTTCTACGTGGGCGTAGAGATCAGGGTTGCGCTCCTGGAGCTGTTGGTAATCGTTTTCGGGCTTGTACTGCTTGTCGTTTTCCACCGGCTGGGTCAGATAGGCCTCCACCGCTTCGGCGAAATACTCCTCCACGTTGTCCATGGCCCGGCTGGTCAGAAAAGGCTTTTCACCTTCCTGATATCGCTTCAGATCGCGGGCGTAGAGGGCTTCGATGGTTTCCACGTGGCGCAGTTCCGGAAACTCCTCGACGATCTTATCGATGGCGTGCCCGGTCTCGTGCAAAAGCACAGAGTGAAAACCGGTTTTCTTGGAGGGTAGACTCACTACGTCGTCGTCGGTGACGATCAGCCGGTTCGGCCAGTAGTGGGCCCCCAGGTGCTGATCCATCCCCATCCCGTTGATGGAGGAGTAGCTCTTCTTTGAGACCTCACTCAGGCGCTTTCCATGATGGATCCCGTAAGGAATGATCAAGATATCGTTCTGGGGATCGAGAATCGCGTCGTCGGAGAGGCCGAGCCGAGATTCGGAACTGCTCTTCACCGCCTCCTGACCGTTGAGAGCCAGCAACACGCTTCGAAACAGACCCTGCTCGGTCTCCAGAGGCTCCAGGTATTCATCCATCTCGGAGGGTTCGACGTTGTGCTCTTGCTCCAAGTAGAGGAGGGGTTTCTCGCCCCGAAGCTCCTTCACGTCGAAGCCAATGCCGGCTTCCCCGAAGCGCTCCAAAAGTTTCTCGGCCAACACCCCCGCCCTGCCGTGTTCTAGCATGGCCAGGGCAAAAGGATCGGACTCCTCAGACTGAGTCTTGGCGATCTCCTGGTCTACCCGGGTGGTCACCTCTTGCACGATGCTCTTTGCTTTTTCCGCGTCCTGCTGGAGCATCTCCGGAGTGTACGTGGTGATCAACTCGGTCTGAGAGAGATCCTCGTTTTGAGCCAGGGCCACGTAGACGATGTCTTCTTGGGCCAGTCGGTCCAACCAGGGCTCCGGTACCGTGGCCAACTGCTCGACGGCAGCCTGCCGCAGCGGTCCTTTGAGCTGATCGCCTCGGAGTAGAGCGGCGGCCTTCTCTTTAGCCGTGGGTGTTGCCTGAGTCGCAAGATGGCGTCTCAATCCGGAGATATTCATAGGCTCAGGATATCAGTCCACCCTGATAAGGTGCTGAAATTGCTAGCTTGGAGGATCCCCACCGTGCTACCGAAATTATTTCGTGTGGCGTGCAAATCATGAAAAGTTTCAGCGGGATCTCTCAGTTTCTAGAGAGCCAATCCGGTCCGGTGGAGTCCGAAGGCTCGTTTACCATCGATAGCCATCGGGCTTTTCAGAAGCTCTCCCAATTTCAGCTCCCTTCTCCAGGCCACTGGGTGGTGAAACTGGTCCAGGCTGCGGTGCGGATGGAGGCAAAAAGGATCGACTTTCAGTTCGGCCGCAAGTACCTGAAGATCAATATCGAAATGGACTCGCCACCCAGCGCCGACGAGATCCTGGATGACGTCTTGCAGGGCGGACTGGGGCTCGACCCGGCTCGCCAGCATCTGGTGACCGGTATTCGGTACATATGGGGCAGGTACCCCAAAGAACTGCAGTGGGAGTGCCACCACGACCAGGGCTGGAGCCAGGTCTGCGCGATCACCGGCGGCACCCAGAAAGAGAGCACGCCGCCTTCCTCTTATCGTGGGATCAAGATGCTGGTCCACGCCACCGCAGTGAAGCCCAAACGGAATTTGCTTCGCTTTGAGGCCGAACCGACCCTGACCTGTGCCAAGGCGTTGGCCGACCTCTGTTGGATGGCGCCAATCCCGGTCACGGTCGACACCCGACGCATCGACAATCCTTTTCAACGGAGCTATACCCACGCCACGCTGCTGAGTGGGCCGCGCCAGGGCCTTCTCGGAGTCTGGCTGGAAGAATGTGAGAGCGGGGGCTTTCCGGTGAGGCTACCCAAAAACCCCGGGGAGTCCGACGGCTTTGGCGCCATTCGCCAGAAAAAGCCCGCCAAAGCAAACGGCTATTTCGAGCACCGAAGCTGCGGAGCGAGGGAAGTCTTTCTGGTCGATTATCTTCTTAGCGTCTACTATACCGAGGGCGGTGCTACCTCGAATAAGCTCTGGTGGGTGAAAGATGGAGCGTTGATAGGCCCAGTTGAACTGACCGGATGGGCAACCCAGCCTCTCGACATCTTCTTCAACGGCCGTGACCTTCGCACCGATCTTGGTGGTTTTTCACCCGCCTCCTCCGACTTTCGTAAGGAGATGGCGACGGCCCTGGACACCCTGAAGATGGTGATGTTTCAACTCAAGGAGCAGGGGTGCCCGGGAAAAGTTGTTAAAGCCTTAGAGAAGAAGGTCTCCCGCATCGAAGGGTTGGTCGAGGCCAAGAACGAGGAGCTTTCTAAGAAGGGGTTCCAGGCTCTCGAGCAGATGGAACTCACTCCGGACAACCTGCCCGATTATCTGCACAGGCTCTTCATGCTTGATGCCGAATCGAACGACGCGGTCGGGGCATCTCGATATCTCAGTGCCTACCGACGATTCTTTTGGCACGGCCAAACGCTGGAAGGGGAGATCGCACGCCGGTGGTGGGGCTCGGTGATTAACTATTTTCAAGATTCCGAAGAAGAGGAACAGGCCGCTCCCCCGGCTTTGACCCGGGCCCGGCTGAAATTGGCCCAAATAACCTCGGAGCCGCTCGAAGTAAGAGAGTTAGTCCTGCGTGCTACCCGAGGTGCTATCGGAAGCTACGCTCTTTCTTGCGGTATACCCGATCCGCTTCTGGGTTTATGCTTTTTGGAGTTGGCCAGGCAATCTCCCGAACTCGTCTCGCCGCCTATGTGGGAGGCCGTCGTGGGCATTGCTGAGATCGGCTACAAGGACGACATCGACCGCCTCCTGGCCGAAGAACTTCGGTGTGCGGAAGGTTTTGAAAAGCTCGTGCCGGCTTCCTTGCGAGAGCGGGTCACGTTCGTGCACCGCCACGGGCCCTGGCAGGCTCCGCCCGAAGATAACTACGGCACCACCTCGGCTCTGCGGCAACACTGGAGAGAAATGAACTTGCTCTGGGCCGTACCCCGAACCGTGGGAATCATGGGCCTGGGAACCCTGAGTTTCAAACTCGGCATCAATCTGGGAATTTGGGGCTTCGTAGCCGCCGTTGGGGCCAGCCAAAAACTCCTGGACAACGAACTCCAACCCCTGTGGTGCGAGCGAAAAGCCAAAGAAATTCTGGAATCACTCCAACTGCCGGAAGAGTTGAAATAACTCAGCGAGCGAATGGAACCCGCGTGAGACCCCCACTGGAAGCTCATTCATCGACCCAAGGATTGAGTAGTTGGACCCCAGTTCGTTGGAAATCTCCTGTATCACGGGTTACAAGCGTGAGATCGTGGTGAAGAGCGGTCGCGGCAATGATGAGGTCTGGTTGTGAAAAGGTGTGACCTGCTTTTCGGCCCTCTTCGACGAGCAGTCGCCATTTGAGCATGATGTCCTCGCTTATCGGCAGGGTGCGTCCCTCAAAAATTGGCCGAACTCTGTGGGTAAGCCATTCGGTTAAGCTCGCCCGGCGATCAGGCTCAATCACCAATATTGGTGTCGAGAAGCCATGGCCTCACAGTTCTAAGTCACGGATCGGCATGGCCATGCGGGGCACCTCGATGGAGACTTCTCGATAGGGTGAAGACTGTAAAGCTTCGATCAGAGCCTCACCACTCTGGTTGCCTTTTAGTCGCCGGAACTCAGCGGCAGAAATAACGACAACCTCCTCACGCCCCCGCAGCGTAACGTGCTGTGGACCATCACGTTTGACCCGTCGTACCAACTCGCTAAAACGCGACTTAGCATCCTGTAACGGCCAATAGTTTGGAAGATTCGGAATTGTCTTTTTAGACACAGGCCCTAGATGATACTCAAATCCTATCATTTCGACAACCCCGCGAGCGGGGCCCGCTTCCAGGGTGATCTTCGTCACACTCCGCCCTTGCCTTTGATCACTGATTCCATTTCCCTAACGCGGCATAATCACTGGAGTGAGCAAGCCACGGAATAAGGAGACAGCGAATATGATCAAGGGCAAAGACCAGAGTCACCAACAAAATACCGGAGCAGACCGGTTCCCGGCCTCCACCGATCGCTTTACGCCCAGCGCCGAACTCAGCTCCCCCGGCCAGGAGAAATCCCGACTCGACACCTTGCTGGGCGGCCTGAACAGTGCCTTCAGTTAGGTCCAAGTTAATGCTCTCCGCCCTGATGAAGCGACCTGGGTTCGCCGCGTAGACTTCCATCATCTTCGCGTGGCGTGCTGGTGAGTGTTAGGAGTTCATTGAGCCATTAATTCGAACTGCGATTTCAGGAGCAAACGGGTGCCTCTCACTTTGTCGGTCAGGTTGATCTCGATTCGCCAGAGGCCTGGTAGGTCGTCTTTCTCCCCCGTGAATTTTAGGATCGCAGGACTGAGACGAACGTTGTCGGGGTTGCCCATCAGCTTGCCTTTCGCGCACTCGATGGATTTCTCGTCAATCGAGAAACTGCCGTCTGGTCTGATGACCCTTATGTCGCAAACCAGGTGGATGTTTCCGGAGCTATCCGGTTTGGGATTTGCAAAGAAGGTCAAAATCGTCAGCGCTTCACCATACGACACCGTGGAGGCTTGAGTAAACCGGGGAACAGCTTCTGTGGAAGTGTTCCACTTCTCTTCCCAGTCGGGGTCGGGAGTCACGAGCAACATTCCAGCGAAGCCGTCTTTTGTTACCGGGCTCCCGGGTTCGGCAAGTAGCAGTTGAGTAAGACCCAGTGTTAATAAGCAGGCTATGATTACGCGTTTCATCACTCTCCTTTCTATATTCGCTCGGGTTGACCCGTTGCCAGTTCCACCCTTTCTGCGCCCGGCACCCCTTCATACCTATCCGGGTGACAGGTCAGCACGATGATCTGGCTTGTTTCTGCTGCCTCTTGCAGCATTTGTAGGGCGAGTTCCATGCGTCGACCGTCGGTGTGCACGAGGTTGTCGTCGAAGACGAGGGACTGCCGCTGGTGTTTTTCAGAGAGCATTTCGGCCAGGCAGAGGCGGGTGAGGAAGAGCAACTGCTCCCGGGTGCCGAAGGAAAGGTCGGCGAGCTCGGCGCTTTCCACTTCTCGAGGCACTACGGCTTGGGGTACAAAGTCCTGGTTTAGATTCAGGCTGCGGTAGCGCCCCTCGGTAAGGCGGGATAGCCTGGCCGATACGCGTTCTTGGAGCGGGCCCACCAGGTTGGCCTGGAGTTGGGCTTTCTTTTCTCGCAGGGTTATTAGGAGTAGCTGCACGGCGGTGGCTTGCAACTCCATGTCACGAGATTTTTTGCGCAGAGCGGCCTGGTGCTCTTGCAGTGTGACCAGGGTATGAAAGCCGTCGCTTCGTTCGCGCAGTCGACCCAGATGGCGGTGAAGGCTTTCGGTCAAGGTCTCGCGCTGTTGGCTCAGTTGCTTCTGTTTCAGTTCCTTTTGCTCGATGGCCTGGGGGGTCACTTCCTCGCCTTCGGGCTCTTTGAGGGCCTCCTTTTGGGCGATGAGTTTTGCTTTCTCGGTCTCCAAAGACTCGCGCAGAGCGGTCAACTTCTCGGCCTTCTCCAGGCTTTCCAGCCACTCTGCGCTCAAGTCTTCCAAGGCCGGGATTTCTGGAGCAGAACCCGATGCCGGCCAGCGGGCAGCCTCGGCCCGCTGGTGTTCCAGGCTGCCGCGCAAAGCGGCGGTGGGATCTTTGCGGAGGAGGATTTCGTACTCCGAACGTTTTTTCTGATAGGCTTTCCGAGCCTCGCCCCAGTGAAACTCCAACTCCTCCAGGTCGCTGGTGTGCGTGCGGACGGCCTCACCGATCTCGTCAAGGTCCAGGGTCTCAAACTCGCTCACCTCCAGG
>JBAYRN010000053.1:0-36705 GCA_041676625.1 Vulcanimicrobiota bacterium | reverse complement strand
CTTCAGTTCTACAACGGCAATGATTCGGATCTGAAAGGCGCTGAGCCTCACACCCTGAAGGCGGGTAAGCTAAGTCCAGCCTCCGACCACTCCCTGGGGTTGATCTCCAAGGAAACCTTCCTAAAGCCAGCACGCGACAACGTCTTGAATATGTACGCTGTGATCATTGCCGGGCGCAGCATTCCGGGAACCGGCTCCGACACCAAACCGCCGGACGTGGAAGGAGGCTTCGGTTCTGACGACTCTATCATGAGTGGAGGCTACGGCTTCAACACCTTCAACCTGTTCGGCGGCCTGGTCCAAGCCAATCAACGCCTGTGGCAAAGAAGCGGAAACGGCATGGTGGGCAATTTGAAATATGACCCCGCAGTAGCCGGTGACCTGCCCCGCTTCCCTCGCAGCAATCGAGTGATGACTCTGCGCTACGCAGACCGCTTCGTGGATAAAGGCACGACCCTATAAGGCCTAATTAAAGCGTTTCGCCATGGCTTCGAGGACCTTCATCTCCGGCCGGTTTTCAGCCCCGAGCGGTTGAATGCAAACGTGGTCGGCTCCGGCCTCGAGGTGGGCCTGGATCTTATCGGCGATGGCTGATTCCTCACCCCAGGCCACCATGGCGTCCAGGAAGCGGTCGGAGGTACCGTCCACATCAGCCTCGGTGAAGCCCATTCCAAACCAGGCGTTTCGGTAGTTCGGCAACGGAAGGTACATGGAAAGGATGGACCTTGCCACGGCACGAGCTCTTTCCGAGTCGGTCTCCAGGCAGACCTTCTGTTCCACGTATAGCTTCTTATCCGGCCCCAGGATCTTGCGGGCCCGGGCGGTGTGCTCGGGCGTCACGTTGTAGGGGTGCGCACCGTCTGTCTTTTGCCCGGACAGTTCCAACATCTTGGGACCGAGCGCAGCCAGTACCAGTTCGCCTCTCTGGGCGGGTGCCGGAGCTTGGTAAGTGGCCTGCTCCATCTTTTCCAAATACTCCCGCATGAAGGTCAACGGCTTGGTGTAGTTGTGCCCCCGCAACGACTCCACCAGAGGCGCGTGGGAGACTCCCAAACCCAGGAGAAAGCGACCGTTGGACTGCTCGTCTAGGGCCTGCCGAGCCGCGTGCATGGCCTGAGCATCACGAGCATAGATATTGGCGATGCCGGTAGCCACGACGAGCTTCGTGGTCTGCGACAAAAGCCAGGAGCCGTGCGCCATGGAGTTTCGGCCGGTGGCCTCCGGATACCACAGAGCACCGTAGCCCAGACCCTCCACCGTGCGCGCGAATTCCGCCGCGCCGGTCGCCGATAAGACATCCGTAAAATACCATACACCCAGTTTACCTATATTCATTAGGTGAACTTTGTATCAGACGGATTAGCTCCTTCAAGAAAGGAAGCCGGTCCTAAGGATTTGGCCTAAGTTTTCTTCCGAAGAGCTTCTATCTCAGCTTTCAGTGCTGCCAGCTCCTGTTCGGCTCTTTCCGCACGTAAGCGCTCGAAATCTCTTTCATTCTCGACATCTTCCGCTTTCGCCCGCGCCTCTTCCGCTTTCGCTTCCGCCTCTTCCGCTTTCGCTTCCGCCTCTTCCGCTTTCGCTTCCGCCTCTTCCGCTCTTTCCGTTTCTTGCACGATTCGCTCTTGACTTGTCAACAGCATGCGGCCTTTGGAATCCACGAAACGTAACCAGCGGTCAGAAACATCGCCCACTGTCCCATCCCAAAGAGTCAACCCGAGACCGATCTCAGGGAGCCAGCCCGGTGAAACGGACTCGATGTAGCGCCCCTCGGACAACACAAAGGTTCTCAGCTCCCGTTTGATCTTACCTAATTTTAGGAAGGGATCAAAAACCACGTAATAGGTGACCCCGGCTTTCGCGTAAAGCTCTTTCTTGTGCTTCAGTTCCCCGCCCTTTCGATTGGAAACAACCTCCACCACTAAATCAGGTGGCTTTCCATAGACCCAGGTCATGTAGGAACGATCGGCCTTTTTCTCACTCACCGGACGGGGGTGGACACCCAGACTGAGCATAAAATCTGGTACGACCGCTTGCTCCGTGATGGAGGTAAAAAGTCCCACGTTTGACAGGGCCTCGAACGGCTTGCCTTCAGGCCATGAAGCAAACAAAATGTCGGGCAATAGGTGCTGCTGCCGTTCGGAAAATCGATTATCCACCGGAGTATCGTCTTCCGTTATCAGGTGTGCCATCGCCCGCTCCAAGGCGTCTTCGTCGAATTCGGCTGTCTCGGTCTGGGCCATGCTGATACGATATCACATCTTTCTCACTTTGTGCTCTCGGTCAATCAGTTTCTGGAAGACTTTTTGACAAACCTTTAACGATACAGTTGTAGAACAGCGTATCTAAAACATTGAAAGAAAACACCATGCAAATCACTTCTACAAGAATAAATTCCCTTCAACCTAGCGCACGGACGCCTGTCAACCAGACCGCCACACCGCAACCCGAAAGCGCGACAGATTCGGTGACCTTCGGGCACAACTCTGCCGGCGATGTCGCCATGATGGCCGGAGTAGGCTTTGTCCCCGTGGCCGGCGCGATCGTCAACATGACAGCCCTCATAGGTGCCGGCTCCAGCGGCATGGAGGGTCTTGCCTGGATGAACCTGGCCGGTGCGGGAGCCAACGTGGCCGGTACTTTGAGCCTGGCCGGTGGACTCATTTTCGGAAACAGCACCGCCAGCTACGTGGGACTGGGCCTGCTCGGAAGCTCAGCCGTGAGCGCTGCCGTTACCACCGCAGCGCTCTAACCCATTCATTCCTAAACAAGGTGCTTATGCCCACCTGGGTGGGGTCTCCTATTGAAAGTTCCGGTTATTTTAATGTTTTCATATCGAGACTTTTAAGGCTCTCGAATGGAACGATTGTGGGTCCGAACTCTTCTGGCTAACTCTATGCAACGAAGATGTTAATGACCGGCCATTACCGATAATCTCCAAACAATAGAAACCCCGACCAGAAGTATGGATGGGCGTAACGGGCTTCGCTCTGGAGGGCCAGCTGAGCCTCCCGGATGGCAGCACCTTTGGGTTTTCCGTTTTTCAGCTCTTGATAGAAGCGGGCCATGAGTCGGCCGGTGGAGTCATCGTCCACCTGCCAGAGAGAGGCCACCACCGAGTGGGAGCCTGCGATCCAGAACGCTTCAGCCAGGCTGGCCACGTACTCTACGTCCTTCTGGTCATCGCCCAGGGCGGTACTGCAGGCCGAGAGGGTCACGATGGAAGTGTCCAGACTCAGCTCGAAGATCTCTTCCTGGGCTAGAGTTTCGTTGTTGGCGAGCTTCAAGTGGTTTCTCAAGGAGTCTTCCGAGTCCCACACCCCGTGCGTGGCCAGATGCAAAACATCGGCTTCCTGGCCAAACTTCATGAGGTTCTCGCGGTTGGCCTCGGTCCTGGTGAAAAGCTCGGAGGAGGGAAAAAGCTCCTGAATGTTGTGCCCTTCCAATTCCGCCGCCGGCAGATCCATGGTGGCGTTGGCAAAGATCACCACCTTGCCCAACGGCCGGACCTTCTGGGTTGCGATCTTTAGAAAGTCGGTCGGTTTGGCCAATTCCAAGAGAGTTTTGTCTTGCAGCAAGTACCGACCCTCGGGGTTCTGCAGGGAAGCGAAGGGCAGAAGATTGAGTTTCCCGGACGGAATCAAGACCAGGGTCTCGTCTTCTTCCACGTCTTTTTTGATGGGCTGAATGAGGGCGCTGTACAACTCCTTGGAGAGGCGAGCCATGGCCGCATCGTTGGGCTCCACCGCCCGCAACCGCTGCAGGTAGGTCAAAACTTGCTGCTCCAGCTTGCCTTTGGGGTAGTTCACCGAGCGCAGCTTGAGCTTGCCCGGGCCCACCACGAAAATGTAAAGCTCGTGCTCGGTAGGGAAGTACTGTACGACCGCCGTCTTCTCGGGCAAGACGCTCTGAACGTCGGGGAGATTCAAGGGGTCAAAGCGCAGGGCCGTGGTATACAGTTGAGCAAACTTGGCCCGCAACTTACGGCTCTCCAGCAAGAACTCCGACTTGCTCTCAGCCAGGAGCCTCTGGGCCTTCTCCAGCAGTTCATTCCGGGTTTCCGATTGGGGCCTCTCCTGCAAGTCCTGGACCTTGCGGGTGAGCACGGCCAGAGTTTGCCGCCTGGCCTGTAAGCCCCGGGTAGCCTGAGCTCCCTCGCTTTCACCTCGTAAACGCAAGCTGGCGGCCTGAACCTGCTGATCTCCGTTCAAGGCCACCAGGGCGGCTCCATAATCTTCGTTGGCCACTGCTGCCCGAGTTCGGATCTGGGCCAGGGCCTGGCTGGTCTCCGCCATCCCGGCAGAGCTGTCCAGCTCTTCCTCCAGAGTACGGGTGGCCTCCAGAGCGATCGCACTGGCCCTATCCCATTGCTCGAGTCTCCCCCACTCTTCACCCAGCAAGACGGCCGCCTCCAAGGATCGCAGCACGAATCGGCGCTCGGTGGCCAGGTCGTAGGCTCTGGTCCAGGCAGCCACAGCGTCTTCGGAGGCTCCCAATGCGCTGAGGCCTTTACCCAACAAAATTTGGTAACTGATGTAGCTCTCGGGTTGCCGGATACTGTCCATCAGGTTTGCGCAGTCACGCAGGTGCTTGAGCTTCTTTTCCAGGGAGTTGGCCGGGTCCAGAGCCAACAGGTACCGGCTCCGCGCTCTCAGTTCCGCCAACAAGTAGGCCTGCCCAAGATCGAAATCGGGAAACCCGGGCCCGTCCTCCAGGTAGTAGGAGTTCATCTCGGTTACCATCTGAGCGATCTCCTCGATCTGTGCGGGGAATGGAGTCACCAATCCGGCGAAAAGCTCCCGGTCGTCTTGCATAGGCTTCCAGGTTTCGACGATATACATGACGATATCGAGACTGCACAGAACCGAGTTCATGTAGCCCTTCGCCTGAGGCCCGTAGAAAAGAAATTGCCGGTCATCCAGGTTCGCCACGGTCTTTTGCATAGCCTCAACCGCGCTCAGCCAGGATCCACACTCGTTGTTGATCCGGATGATGGCCTCCACATTCTGAGCCGGCTCCAGAGCTGTGATCTCATCTAACCAGAAGCGCGTGGTTTCCCGAACCAGATGAAGATGAGTATCCTCTTCTAGGTTCACCGAGGGCTCGTACCCTTCCAAGATCCCCCAGGCGGAATTAAAACGCTCCAGGAGCCGCTCGGGAGAGGCGCTCCCTTTCCGGGCCTGTTCCAGCTGAAACACACCGGTCTGGTGAAGATAACGAAAGACCGGCGAACGTTCGTTCCGATCCATCAGCTCTTCCATCTGAGCCAGATAGCCGGCGGCCCGTGTCCAGGACTGGGTGCGCAGGGCCACCCGGTAGGCGGTAAAGAGAAGGCTGAGCTTACCCGCAGTGCCGGCAGGTCCGGAAAGCACCTCGGCTATCCCTGAATCAAACTCTTCGAGAAGTCCGTTTTCCGCCAGCAGCCTCATCGTGTTGAGCTCCATCTCGGGTGCCAGGAAGGAAAAGTCCGAATTGAAACGTTCGGAAAGAGAGGCCGCCTCTGCTTTTTCCAGGGTCTGATTCCAAACCTCTGGGAAACTCTCGAGTTCCTGCAGGACCAGGTCTCGGTCATCGAACATGCCCGAGAAGTTGATCCGTTGTAGCTTGACCAGGACGGGCCTGATCACCTCGAAATACTCATCCGAGACGGTGGCCGGGTCGATCAGCGGGCGGTCGTAAACCTCCTGGGCGTGGCTGGCGGCGGTCAGAAAAAACAGAAACAGAAGACAGGAGATAAATCGACTCAGCATGGCCGGATTATACGGGGTCTGCAGGCAAATCTCCCGGGTCCTCTTCGGCCCGATGCCAAACCGTACCGGGGTACCCCGCACCCCACCGGATGATCAGCCCGGTGAGTAGCACTTGCCCGACGAAACCGACCAGATACACGTAGCCCGGCAGTCCCTCAAAATCCATGCCGTTGAGCATGGCCCAGACGGCCAGACTGTTGTTTCCCACGTGCACCAGGACCGCCGGTAAGATCGAACCGGTGGCCAGGGTGAGCAGAGCCATGAAGAAGCCCAGATAGGCAGTGGGAAGGATACGAAAAAAGTTGACGTGGAAAAATCCGAACACGGCCGCCACCACCAGCGCCAGCATCCAGGGCTTGAAGCGCTTATGAAGCGCGTGGAGAAGGACCCCCCGAAAGGCGAACTCTTCGCACACTCCGGGCAAGAATCCGATCAGTAAAAAGAGTTGCCAGGGTGGAGTGTTTTCCAGATCCAGTAACTCCATCATCATCTCCAGAGCCTTTACCGGGGCGGGCAGCAAGGAACCAAGCAGATGCGAGAGACCGGTAGCCGCCAGTTGGCCCAGAGGGATGAGCGCCAGGCAGGCCAGCACGATCCGTAGGTCGACCCCCTTGACCGGTACCACCTTCTTTAGATCTTGACCGTAGAATCTGACCAGCAAGTAGGGGCAGAGTACGAAGAGCACCAACTGATTGAAGAGCCCCTGTCCCTCCAGAGTGCTCAACACCGCGAAATTCGAGGGAACCACGAATAAGGCGGCACAAAGCAGTGCGAAGAGAGGAAGAGCGTGGTTTGAAAACCGCTCGAAGATCAGCGCCTGACCGTACTGGGGAGCCTGCCCTCCTAAAAAATCTTCCCGTTGCATCCGGCCGATGGTGGAACGCATGAGGGCGTAGGCCATCAGTAGGTGAACCAGGCATTGCAGAAGCAAAATGAGGGGGCTCCATCGTCCGGCCAGGATTTCCGGGATCAGGACGCCCGGTCCGGTAAAGGGAACGAGGCTGACCACCGAGGTACTCTCGAGGGCTGGAATGAGGCCGGAAAGAGCCAGCGCAAAGGAGACCAAAAAAACCGGAAAAAAGAAGAGCTGGGCCTCTTTGAAGGAGCTACTTCGAGCCGAAATATGGAGGAGTAAAGCGGCCGTAAAGACCGCTTCTACGGCAAACAATAGGAACAGCGCGAGAAAGCCCGAGAGCCCTCCCGAGCCGGGCGACGTGGGCCAGTCCAGGAAGCCGAAAAAGGCGTAAAAACCCAGGTTTGCGATCTGCACCAGAGCGACCGTAACGCTGATCAGGGCTACCGCCCAGAACTTGCTCCAGGCGATGGTCGCCCGATCCAAAGAACTGACGAAGAGAGTCGAGAGGGTGCCTCGCTCCCGCTCCCCGGCCAGGCTATCCAGGGCCGCCACCGACCCCCCGCCCAGGAGCATCAGCACCATAAAGGCGCTCAGAGCAGGCCCGTAGAGACTGGCTGCCCGCTCCTGAGCAGTACTCACATCCTGAGGAAAAAGCTTAACCCCGACTCCGGCCTCTCGTTGGTCCAGGAGTTCTGCCACCAAACGACCCCGAAATTCTGCCAGTTGTTCGGTGACTTTGAAATAGGCTCTCATGGAACGCTCACGGTCTGAACGATACAAGATTTCAACCACCGGCCGAGACGGGGTGCCCTCAGTAAACAACTGCTCCATTTGAGGATAGAGCTGTTGAATGTCGTGTCCCAGAGAGGCCCCATTCTCCTCGTCCGTCTTGACTCGAAGAAGAAGGTCGAGGTTCCCCTCTTTCAGCATCTCCTCTCCATCTTTCACCAGGACCTCTCGGAATTCGGAGGGGTCAAGAGCACTCCGAACGATCTCTTCCAGTCCGGTTCCGGGCTCTCGGCCGTAGTGGTAAGTGCTATCCATCCCACCGCTGGCGCGCTGCCCGAACTTATTCATGGTAAAGAGTAGAACCGGCAGCAAGATCACGGGCAGCAAGACCGACAAAAAGATGGTCCTGGTATCCCGCAAGAGCCCCAGCAGTTCGTATTTTAGAAGAACACGGTTCACGTCGATCCCAGGGTCGCTGCGGGGTCCTCTCCCTGCTGATCGAGGAGCCACACGAAGATGTCTTCCAGGTAGTGTTGCGAGGACTTTTGCCGCAGTTCATCCAGGGTACCACAAGCCATGATCCGGCCCCGGTGAATCACCGCGATGCGATCGCACAACTTCTCTGCCTCGCTCATGGTGTGGGTGGAGAAGAGGACGGTCTTGCCCGCCTCCTGCAACTCTCGCATCAGTTTGTGAAAATCCAGGACGTTGAGAATATCCAATCCGTTGGTGGGTTCGTCCAGGATCACCACCGCCGGATCGTGGGCCACCGTGCGGGCGATGGCCACCTTCTGCTTCATCCCGGTGGAGAGCCGCTCGATCCGGGCGTCGGCATACTCGGTGAGACCAAATCGGTCCACCAGATGGTTCGCCCGCTCCTCGATCCCCTCCTCGGCATAGCCGTTGATGCGGGCAAAAAACTCCAAGGTCTCCCGGCAGCTCAGGCGTGGATAGAGTGCGGTCGTGGTGCTCAGGTAGCCGATCGACTCCCGGACCTGCCTGGGCTCGCTCTCCACCCCGTGACCCATGATAAAAGCGTTTCCCGAGGTGGGTTTTAGCAAGGTGGCGAGCATGCGCAAGGTGGTGGTTTTTCCGGCCCCGTTGGTCCCCAGGAGCCCGAAGATCTCACCTCCCCGACACTCGAAGCTTACGTTGGACACCGCTTCCAGCTTGCCCCTGCCTTCATCCTGAAAGATTTTGCAGAGGTTCTTCACCTCGATCGGTGACTGATCACTTTCCACCAAAGACTCCTTTCACCACGCCCAGGAAGCGCTTCCAGTCCATTTCCGGTCCGGAGCCGGTCATGAGGGTCTCATTTCTCAGCAGCCGTGCTCCAACCCACAGGGCCAGTGTCACCATAACCCCCAGTATCCCCAGCGTCTGCAAAATGTATATCGGATTGAACTCACCCTGTAGCGCTTGCCGCCACACCAGAGCCAGGTTGACCAGCGGTACCAGAGCTAGCTTTGAGTTCAGCTCCAGAGAAGGATCCGACAGCGGCAAGACCGGCAGGGCGATCACCATGAACATCGGGGTCGTGAGCGCCTGTCCCTCTCGGAAGGTCCGAGCAAAAATGGAGCACAGCATAAGGGCCGCGGCCACGAAAAAAGACACACAAACGACGCCTGCCAGCAGGACCAGCAAGGTTTGGGGTCCCACGGAAAACGTGATGCTCTCATCTTCTCTCAGCAGCGGAGCCACGATGGAGCGAATGCTCACCAGCATGGCAAAGAGGTTCAAGACCCCGGAAAGGGTGCAGACCAGAGAGACGAACAAGTACTTGGAAATCAGGATCGTGGTCATGCTCGGGGCGCAGCTCTGCAAGGTCTCCCAGGTCCCCCGTTCCCTCTCCCCTGCGGTGGTGTCGATGGCCGGATAAGCGCCTCCCAGGGCGATCATCACCAGCAATCCGATGGGCAAAAGAGCTCCTAACAGGTAGCCTCCCACGTCTCCTGAGGCGGCCGTGGATCGACCGTCCAACAAAAACGGCCGGCTCGCCTCCCCGGAATAGCCCTGGCTCTCCAGCCACTTTTTCTGCTCTTCTTCATTGTAGCTTTGCTCAAGTTCGGCGAGATAGCGGTTGGCCCGCATAGATTCGGGACGATCGCCCAGGTAATCCATTCGGATCGAGTCGACACCGTCGACCTCTTGCTGCGACAGAAAAACGTGGTAATCCGGCGATTTCAAAGCAGGACTCTCTAGGGGCTCCAGTTTCAGCCGTGCCTCGGAGTTCAAGCTCCGAATGAAGCTGGCACTGTCTCCTTCAGCCAACGCGGGATGATAGGCGACTCGAAAAACCCGACTCTCCTGCTGCCCTTCGATGAAGGTCATAGCAGTGACCATCAACCAGAGTAAGAACGGATAAAGCAAGAGTGGCAAAAGAATCGAGTAGAGAACGACGCTTGATTCACGAAATGCCGACTTGAGCTCCCGAAGGGTGAGAACGAATATACTGCGCAAGATGAAACTCGGTTCGCCATTAAAAGCAAATCTTCATCCTCCCTCGGAGTTCTGCGAGGGAGTTTTCCCGTCGAGTCTCCAAGTAGCTCCACATGCAACGGCTCTATCTTCTCGACACCATGTTTTTTATCCACCGAGCTTTCCACGCGGTGCCGGAATTGAAGTCGCCCTGCGACTCCCCCATCAACGCCCTGTATGGAGTTATGGGGCTGCTGAAGACACTCTGGCAAACCGAACGGTTCCATCATGCAGTAGCGGTCTTCGAATCTCCCGGCCCGTCCTTTCGCAAACAGCTGGACTCCGACTACAAAGCCAACCGCGCCCCGGCACCGGTGGAGTTGAAATGCCAGGTGGCCATGGTCCGGGTGGCCTGCGAATGCCTCGGACTCCACACCATCCACGTGGAAGGCTACGAAGCCGACGATGTCATGGGCACGCTGGCCAGGCGAGCCATCGAAGTCGAGCAAGCGGTGACCATCGTGTCCAACGACAAAGATCTGGCCCAGGTTCTGGCCCTGAGCCCTCGCATTGAGCTTCTGCGAACCAGCCACAGTGGGCGACCCGAGCGGATCACCGCCCGGGAGGTGGACACTATGTACGGAGTACCGCCGGAGCTTATCACCTCGTGGCTTGCCCTGCGGGGCGACGCCTCGGATAATATCCGGGGAGTCAAAGGGATCGGCCAAAAAACCGCCGTGAAACTGTTAAAAGAAGAAGGCGATATCCACACCTTGTTGGCCGAGCCAGAGCGTACCGGTCGATTCTCCCAGAAGTTTCGGGAACAGCGAGAGCGAATTCTTCTCGACCTGAACCTGGCTACCATTCGAACCGACGTGGACCTGGGCCCGGGGGGTTACCCTGACGACGGCTTCCGGCTGCGCCCCATCGACGGGGCCGCCGAATTTTTTAAGGACCTGGGGATGATGGGACAGTTTCGCAAGATCCTGGAACTGGAGACTCCCGACGCCACGGCTGCCGATCTGTGGAATGAAGAAGAGTTGGTCCTCAATTTCAGCTAGCCTGATCAAGATTGGCCGGCTCCACCACCGCCCTCATGGACCCCTTGGAGCGGTCCAACAAGGGGTCCCGGCCGTAGCCGAGGATGGCGTCCCTTCCCCATTCGGCATCCTTTTTGCTACCCCGAAAGACGATCACCCGCCCCAGGGAGTCCACCTCTCGAGTGAGTAAGAAACATTTGACGTGGGGATAGCCAAAGATAGCGTGCAGCATCCCGATGACGTAATCGTAAGTGTGATCATCATCGTCCAACAAGATGGTATCCCACAGCTCTCCTTCGATCTGCTGGATCGGAACAGGCTTAAATTCAAAAGATTCGAGCCTTATGTCGGGGGCGAAGCCACTCACCTGCGAACAATTACCGAGCAAGTCCAGCCATCCTTCCAAAGATGTCCGCAGGGAGAAACTCACTTTTCCGCAAAGGGTGAAAAAACTATTCTTTGAGGGGTGATTATCGGTCGATGAAGTTTACCAGGCAACCCAGAGCCTTTCTGCTACCTCTTGCACTGGTTTTTCTCTTCATACTCTTGATGCTGTCCATCGGGCTGATTCAGCTTCAACAGATCTCCACCCAAAACGCCCTGACCGAAAAAGAACGCCTTTCTCTGTTGCTCGGCACGGAAGAGGTCTACGCCAACCTCGGCAAAGCCGTGGAGAGTGGCCAGGTCTCCGGGCCAGTGGACCTGTCCAAACAGAAACTCAGCTACACGGTACCCAAGACCACCCTGAATTTGAGCGCCGACTTTTCTGACCAGAGCAGCCAGAACCGACCACTCCCCACCAACTGGTCCACCTTTGACAATATTAGCAAACGGGGGGTTCCGGAATTTAGCTTCTTCAGCGACGACGAGCACGCCAAGAGCAACACTTTGCCCCTGGGCCACACCCGCCTCGAGTTGACCGAGTCGGCCCACCACAGCACCAGCTTAGCGGTCTTTTCTCACACCTTCCCCTACGGGCTCTACGCTCCCAACGGCAGCATCGAAGCGTCCACGATCTCCAGCTTCAGCAACCCCATCGAGTATGAATCCAACCAGGAGATCTCCGAAGAGTCCGGCCGACCGGTCGATATCTGCGCCCTGAACAACATCATCGTTTCCGATTATTACTCCTCGGGAAGAGCCTTCAGCCAGTCCGGCACGGTGAGTCTGCCCCAGGGGGCCGACGCCCCCGGCGCGGTGGGCTTTAGCGGGCACCCGAACCCGAAGAACCCGTGGACGGATCTGGCTTCCAACCTCTCCACCCTGGGCAATCAGATCGCCTCAGGAGCCCTGGACAAGACCGAGTTCCTGGACGACGAACTCTTTACCCTGGCACACCTGAAAGACATTTTCAGTGGCAACGCCTCGGACCTGATCTCGATCTTCGGGGTGGGCCAGGCCTGCAAGGTTCCGTTTTTTCCCATCCCGGCGGTGCAAGACGATGCCCCACTGTTGTTCGTTTTTTACATCCATCACCCGTATCCGGTGGACTTCTCCGGGGTAGCCCGCGACAGCGACGACAGCGAGCGGCTCAAAGAGATCGGCCAGGAGTTGGACGAGAAGCAAGCGGAGCTGGTCAAGAAACAGAAAGAGCTCGAGGAAGAGGAGGGTAAGAAGGACCCCGACCAGTCGAAGGTTGACTCTTTAAAAGGGGACATCTCCGACCTCAAGTCCGACATCGAATCCCTCAAAAAAGAGGCCAAAGATCTCTCTGACAAGATCAGCAGAGAGGGCGATGATCTCAAGAAGAAACTCAGCGCCTCCAAAGTTCCTGAAACGGCAGTAGAAGACGCCGAGCAGGTCACCACCGGCTGGGCCTACCTTTACATCATCGGTGATCTCGTGCAGATCGTATTCGACCTGGTCTCTGGGAAAAACCCCCTGGACGATATCTTCATTCCTACCCGCGTCGTTCACCTGGGAGGGAGTGACCCCGGCTGGGAGTGGGAAGAAGACAAGATCGACATGAAAGCGAACCTGACGGTTCCACCCGGCCGGACCTTGAAAATCACCAAGTCCGAGGTCTCCGTGAGGGGCGATATCTATCTGCAAAAGGGAGCGCTCTTGACCGTGGATGGAAATCTTTCGGTGGAGCGTCCCTCTTCCTGGTCAGACTTCAAGGGCGTAGATACCGTTGGTGTCGAGGGCTACCCCAAGGGTCGCGTGATCATCGAAGAAGGGGCTAGCCTGGTGGTCAGCGGAGACCTGAACGTGAACGGTGGCACCTATCACGAAGGCTCCGTCCTGGTCAGCTCGGCCTACGGCCCCAACAAAGCCATCACCCGGCTGATCCAAGCCGGTGGCAATATCAATCTCAAGTACGGGATCTCCCCTGTGGTCACGCTGGGGGACCTGGTCGATGAGTTGGGTAAGGACGACTCCAGCCTCAAGGGTTTCAACGACGACTTCTTCACCCCCCTGATCGAAGACGTCTTTCCGGTGATCGGCAAACTGCCCTACGTGGGCTCCTGGCAATGGAGACCGAGCTGGTTTGCCAAGTACGCCACCACCTTCGAATTCGTTCCCCTGCTCGAGGAGTTCGGGTTGGGAGGGCCCTGGCCGATCCCCCTGCCCTATGACAACTGCCTGCGCAAGGTCTTCAAATATGTCTCCATTATGTACGCCGTGGAACTCAACGCCTTTATCGGTGACAACCTTTACACCCAGTCCACCTTCTGGTTTTTCGGGCGGGGTGTCACGCCGGTCTTCTTAAAGGTCTACCCCGACCTGGTCAAGGACGACCTGGACGGTCTGGACTGGGGAAAAATCACGGTGGATGCCCTGGAAAAGGAGGCTGAGAGGTTTCTCAAGGACGACATGCCCAAGTTCGCCGCCAACATCGTGGAAAACCTGATCACCGAGATCATGAAAAAGATGATCGAATCCCTGATTCCGTTTAAGCCACCTTCCTGCGGAGGCGGTGGAGAGGGTGGCGGTGAAGGAGAAGAGGACGATGATGCCGGTCCGGCGGCCGCCATCAAGAAATTTGCCAAAGAGTTCCTTCAGGACGTTTTAAAGGAGTTCGGAGGAATCGTTCAGCGCTCGTTTCAAAAAGTTCTCTTGACTATGAAAAACGACGTTTACAGCAAGCTCGATTCCGGCGATTCGGAGTATTCCCTAAAACGGCAGCTCCCGGGTGTTGCGGTGAGGGCCGGTGGAGAGATCAATATCGGCAAAGAGGCCACTTCCATGCTGGCCACCGGTCTATTTCTCGCCAAGGGGAACATCACCATCGAAAGCAACGAGACCATCGGAGCGGTGATCTCCACCGACGGCAACGTGAACGTACAAAAGTTTTCCCACTACCCCTACTTCGAACGGATCTCGGTATACCAGCCCAAGCAGAACGTGAGCATCTGGGAAAGCGTAGGCACGATCGTGCCGCCTGAAGGTAGCAACGCCGGGTTTGTGGGTGGAACCTGGGTGAAACGTCTGGCCGAGGGTATGCGATGAGACGACGCGGACTCACACTCATTGAGATCATCATCACCGTGGTGGTCCTGGTCTTCGGAACCTTCGTGGTGATCAGCACGTTTTCTATGGATCTGCGCCAATCCACCCAATCTCGAGAAAGGCTGATGGCGGCTCTGGTGATGGAGAACCTGGTGGAAGAAGTTCTGGCCCATCCCTACGGTTCACCTATCCCGAGTAGTTGGCAGAACCACCCCGTCGAACTCGCCTTTATCGTGGAAGGGCGACCCCAGCAGACCAGCTTTACCCGGACCGTCAGCCAGAACAAAAACTTCGGAAACGGGTCATTTTTCGGAACCGGGGCGAGTGGACCGGACTCCGACAAGGTTGATCTCCTGGTGACCTGGGTCGAGGCCAGTGGGCAGGGAAGCTCCGGAGTGGAGCAATCTTTGAGCCTGGAGCTGACCGTGCGGAGGGAGCTGTGATGAAGAAGGCTTCTCGCGGTTTCTCCATGATCGAACTGCTGGTAGCCATGGCTCTGGCCATCGTGGTGGGGGTGGCGGTCGTTCGGGTCTACTGGTTTGGGAGGCAGGTGGAACGGGAAGTTCGAGACTCGTACTTGATCCGGGAAGACGCCGATGTGGCCTTCCGCCAACTGCAGACCGAGCTTCGGTTGACTCACCTGGCCTCGCTGCGACCTCACTCCGACGACAACGGATGGGGCATGGCGAGCCCTCTGGAAAACGGGTTTGACAAGAGCAGCTTCGAGGTGGGGAAATACGGCGTCGCCCGCTGGAAATCGTGGGTTCACTTTGCAGCGGTGCCGCTGGACGAGAATGTCGGAACCCTGGTCCGCTGGGAAGTTCCGTACCAGGAAAACGTCAATCTTCCCCTGCCTCCAGCTGAATTGGACAGCCGGCCTTCGGGTAAACAATGGACTTTGCTGAGCAACGTCGTACTCCCGGGGCGGGGCTCCGTGGACGACTCTCAGGGGCTAAAACAGTTTGGATCCGCCGCGGAGGGTGGAGGCCTGCAGTTAAGATTTCTCCGAAGAGAAAACGGACTGGAAGTCCTGAGCAAGATCAACCCTGCGCAGCAATCAGACTCCTCCCAAAGCGGGTGGACCGCCGGGAATACCGAAATCGTGGATCTCCAACTGCAGGTAGGAAGCACCTCTAGCGAATCCGGCAAACTCAGTCTGTACACTCTCAACATTCGTGTAAAACCAAGAAACTAGGTAGTCAATCATGGCAAGCTTCGAATACAAACTCTTAACTCCCGAGGGGAGCCTCACTTCTGGCAGCCTGGAGGCCGGGAGCCGGGGAGACGCCATCAAGGAACTCCAGGGCAAGGGTACCCTACTGGACCTGGTGGAGAAAGACGTTGAAGAAAAGAGCTCGGGAATCAAATTTCCGGTCCTTGAATTCAACAAGATCCGGCCCCAGCAGCTCACTTTCTTGTTTCGCCAGCTCGGTGAATTGGTGGATGCGGGAATGCCGCTGGTATCGGCCATCGACTCCTTGCAAAAGTTCTGTGGAAACCAGAAAACCCGCACCATGCTGGAAAATGTGGCGCGCCGGATCCGCTCTGGAGAGAACTTCTCCCAAGCCCTGGAGGCGCAGACAGGAGTCTTTTCTCGGATTCAGCTTGCCATGGTCAAGGTGGGCGAACGATCCGGAAAACTTTCCGAGGTGCTTCACCGTATCGCCGACTTGATGGAAGCCCAGATGGAACTCCGAGGAAAGATCAAGTCAGCGCTCTCGTATCCCTTTTTCATCCTGCTATTTTCCAGCGTCCTCTGCTGGGGATTGGTCAACTTTCTTCTGCCCCAGTTCGAACCGATCTGGACCGGGGCCAAGCTCGATATGACCCAGTACCCCGTCACCCAGATGCTTTTGAAGATTTCAGCGATCACCCGCTCGCCGGTGGATGAATTCTTCCTGGTTCTTTTTCTCGTTTTGTTGATCCTGGGCTTCTGGCGTATGACCAACACTGGTCAAGGAAGGGATATGCTGGGAGATCTTGTCCTCAGAATCCCGGTCCTGGGAAATTTCTTGCTCCTCAGTTCGACCGCCGAGGCCAGTTCCACCATCTCCATGCTTCTAAATTCCGGCATGAATATGACCGAAGTGCTCGATCTGGCCGCTGAAACAGCCTCCAACCCGGTCATAGGGAGCGCCTTCCAGCAAGTGGCCCGCAGCGTGCGAGAAGGCAATCCCCTCTCGAAATCGATCGATGACACGAACGTCTTTCCGGAGTTGTTTGTGCAGATGGTCTCGGTGGGCGAATCCAGCTCGGACCTTCCGGGGCTACTGGATCGAGTATCCCAGTACTACAAGCGCCAACTTGATGACTCCCTAAAGAGCCTGACCGCCCTGATCGAACCCGTAACCATGGTCTTCATCGGCGGCATCGTGTTTGTCTTCGTGCTGGGCGTGTTTCTCCCCATCATGGGGATCGTGGGGGCACTATCCAACCAGGCGGGGTAGTTCTCTAGCGAACGATGAGGCTACTCCGTGGGAGGTGTGGTTTTCAGAACGTGCTGGTCGATCTCTTCTACGGGTGCGGGGATGACGTGAACTCCCACCAGTTGACCCACCCGGCGGGCGGCCTGGGCGCCGGCGTCTACCGCAGCCTGCACGGAGCCGATGTCGCCCCGTACGTGGATGGAGACCAATCCGCCTTCGATCTTTTCGTAGTTGGACACCGTGACACAGGCCGCTTTGACGGCTGCGTCGGCGGCCTCGATCGATGCGATCAGCCCGATGGTTTCAATCATTCCTAATGCCTGGCCTTTGTTCATTGAATGCTCCTTGATCTGGGCCCTGGATTCGCAGCATGTTGCTACTCCCCTTGCAGATTCTTGTGGATTACCTGGAAATCTCTCCGCAGGTGTTGCAACCCGTTGGAAATCCACTGCCTCCACAGGTGTAGCAGATTCCACTTCCACGGCAGAAAGGGCAATCCCCGGTAGCGTTGCAGCCGTAGCAATCGTAACCCGCCGTATTCTTACCGCTGCCGGCGGGGTAGCAATCCTGGCACTTCTTGGAGCCCATGCATTTGGGGCAATCTCCCCGCTCGGTCAAGGGACCCTTCTTCTTCACCCGGGTGATCTTGATCTCTTTGCTAGCCACATCGGTCTCGATCAGGACCCCATACGATTCACTCTCCCCTTCGGGGGGAACCGAAAAGTAGATAGGAACGACCGGACCCGACTCACCGTCGATCACCTCGATGTTGCTCACGGTTCCGTTGAACAGAACCTGCCAGGCGGCCTGGGCGCGGGCCCGAGCCGTAGGGGAAAGCACCATCAACACGAGCAGAGCGGCAAACCCGAGGCCAGATAGATATTTTGACTTCTTCACAGCGACTCCTTATCGCACGACCCGGCCTTTTTCGATATCGAAAGTGACCGAACCGCGTTCCAAGCTGACTTCCCAGCTTTGTTCTACCCCCTGCAAGAGATGTACCAGAGTGTAGTCTCCAGGTAATAGACCTTCTGTTACAAGTACGTTGGATGGAGACAATGCCCGCCCGATGGTACGCTGCTCGCCCTCACGCACCAGGTAAAGCTCGGCCATGCGCTGGGCGCCTACCACTTTCAAGGTGGCGCGACTGCCCCGTTGGTACAGGGAGTTTCCGGTGGTGGCCTGGAGCTTATGCCCGGGAGGTTCGGGAAGATTCAGCTCGGGACCATCTTTTTGGAGATCGGCCAGGGGAAACTCGTCGGTGTAGTTGGTGGTGTAACGAGGGTGCTGGCGCTGATTGGTCAGACGCGGGACCAGAAATGATACATACTCCAGAACGTCTTGAATCCTCACCTTGCCATCGCGGGTGGAGTTGCCCTCCCCATTGAGTGCTCGTAACAAGGAATAGGTCAGGACTCCGTGCCCACCCAGTCGGGCATCTTCATAGGCCACTTCGTCTCTGCGACAGGCCATGAGGTTCAAGACACCCTCCCGCTCTCCGATGTTCTCGAGATACTCCGAAAGGCTGCGAGTCGAACCTCGGGCGGTGATCGGCGAAGCCGGCTGAATCGCCCCGGCGTGACAGGCATCGGTGATCATGACCACTTGCGAAGCGCGGCCCAGAT
This sequence comes from Vulcanimicrobiota bacterium, assembly GCA_041676625.1. GTDB lineage: Bacteria > Vulcanimicrobiota > Xenobia > Xenobiales > JADMJV01 > JAEXNA01. The sequence goes on along the minus strand of JBAYRN010000053.1, from coordinate 18,411 downwards.
GCACGTCTACGTAGCGATGGATCTCGTCCATCGGTATGGCGGTGGCGTTCAAGTATTCGGGTTCCGAATCGTAGGCCATCAGGTAGGCGGCGTCTCCGCTACCGTAGCGCTTCACTTTGCCGTGACCGGCGTAAAAGAGATAGACCACGTCACCCGGCTTGGACTCGGTGATGGCAAAGTCCAGGGCAACTCGGATGTTTCGAGCGGTGGCCTCCTGATTGAGCAGAAGCTTAAGGTTTTGTTCGGGTAAAGCGCCCCCTCGGGGGCTCAGTAGAAACTCGGCGAAGGCCCGGGCGTCCTGGTGGCAACTGTTGAGCCAGGACTTCCGGGGAAGGTGTTTGTACTCGGACACCCCCACCACCACCGCCCAGCGCTCGCCAGGGGGTTCTCGACCGTCAGGGCCACTCCTGAGACCAGGCACACCTTGAGCTAAGCTCGTGCCCACCAGCAACCAAATCGAGAGCAGAACCTGGACCCAAAGTTTACTACTGCTCAAAATCCAGGTTCCTCGGCTGCAACGGCAGACTACGAATTTTCTGCTTCAGGGTGGAAGCCGGCCGGGTACCACCAAGCCTGCGCAGCAGCAACGAGTCCACACCCATTTCACCTTCCCCGGCCAGCAGTGCCCCGAAGTGGATCTCGAACGCCTCTGCCGGCACGTCGAAAGAAACCGTATGACGAGTCCATCCCGTGGTGCCCCGAACCGGGGTATCCATCATGTTGTGAAACTCCAGAACGTTGCCGTCGACGTCGTCTACGCGGACCCATAAACCGGCCCAGCCAGACACTTCAGAAGTTTTGAGACTCCCCGAAAGTTCCATGCGAAAACCGCGATACTCTTCGGCGCTCAGCTTCTGAACCAGCAAAGCGTGCTCTTTAGCGGTGGCGTGTTGTCGGGAGCGTAATACTCCACTGGCCTGCCCGCTAAAGGCTCCCTCGGTATTTCGGCCACCGGCGTAGAGGCCTGGGCGAGATGCGTAAAAATCCCAACCCTCGGGCAGATCCATTTCGGCCCCGGCCTGGCTCGCGAGCAACAACAGTATAAAAAACAACTTCCTCAAAGCTGTTCAACTCTAACCACTTCATAGCTTATCTGTCGTTCGATCTTTAGCACAAAGTTGTCATAAATCCAGTCGGTAGCCCACCCCGTGCACGGTCTTGAGAAAAGAAGGCTCCTCGGGAACTTTCTCGATGACCTGCCTGATCCGAACCACCAGGTTATTGAGAGTCCGCTGGGTGATATACTCCTCCTCGCCCCACACCGAATCTATTAACTCATCTCGACTTACCACCTGTCCTCGGTTCTCCCAAAGGTGCTTCAAGACAGCGTACGCTTTGGTGGGCAACTTGATCTCCTGTCGGTCCCTGGTCGTGCGAAATGCTTCGAGGTCGACGACCGCCTTGCCGAAACGAATTTCCAACGATCCGGACCGGATCTCAGCCGGCTCCAGGGAACGCCTCAAAAGAGCCCCGATACGGCCTAACAGTTCGCTGAGGCTAAACGGCTTACTCAGGTAGTCATCCACCCCGAGTTCGAAACCCAGGACCTTGTCCATCTCACTCGCACGAGAGGTCAACATGAGCACCCGACTGGTGTTTCCCTGGGTGCGCAGCTCTCGCAAAATCTCAAGTCCCGAAAGGCCAGGGAGTTCAATGTCCAAAAGTATCAAGTCGTAGCCTTCCCCCAGGGCCCTGGTCAGACCCTCGTTCCCTTCGGCTGCGCGCTCGACGACGTAGCCTTTAACCCTCAGTACATCGACCAGGCCCCTGGCTAGAGAGTCTTCATCCTCGATGAGTAAGATTCTGCTCATTCTTTAGGGAGTTGAACCGTAAAGACGGAGCCCCCTCCTTGGCGAGCCATTCCCCAAACTTTTCCTCCGTGGGCCTCCACGATCTGTTTGACTAAAGACAGACCCAATCCCACTCCAGGCTTACTTCCCTCAGCTTGAGAAGCTCTGAAGTAGGGGCGAAAAATCTCCCCATAATCGCTTCCAGAAAGACCTCCTCCCCGGTCCGACACGGCCACCTCCAGCCATCCCTCCCGGGAGCTCAGCGCGAGTTCGACCTTCTCCTTGGCCGGTGAATACTTGATTGCGTTGTGCAGCAAGTTGGAAAGCGCAGACCGGATGGCCTCGTGATCCCCCTGCAAACGAGTATCACTCGAAGAGCTTCGGACCTCGATATCCCAACCTTCCCGGTTCTCCGAGGCGACGATCTCTTGGAGCAGTTTCTCCAAATCCAAACTCTGCTTTCGGGGAGTCCATCGCCCATTCTCCACCAATCCAACGGTCAACAGATTCTCTACCAGACTTTTCAACCGGTGCGACTCTCGCCTCAGAACCGCATAATACTCAGTGATCTTATCTTTGTCGCTCACCAAACCGTCGGCCAAGATCTCCGAGTACATCTCCAACGCTGTTATCGGGGTGCGCAATTCGTGACTCACCTGAGAGACGAAACGAGATTTGGCCTGGGCAAACTCTGACTCCCGGCGTAAGGCTCGACTGGTTAGCCACAAGACGATAGCGAACCCTCCGAGTAATACCGCACCAGCAAACAAAAACGGAATATTTCGTTGAATCTCTTCATTCACAGCCGAGCGGTTGTCCAGGGTCAGACGAAGGGAGTCTAGCATATTCGGCTCCTCGGCAAGAAAGGTCGGTACCTCCCAGGACCAGCGAAAGTCGGAGTGAAACAAGGAGTAGAGCGTGAGTTCCACCGCCGCATGAGGCGAGGGATCGAGAGAAGGCTCGGAACCCCAGGCGCGAAGTTCGGCCTTCAGTCCGTCCTCCAACCCTTGACGACGCAACTGCTTTGTGAGCCAGGATCCGAAGACAAAATCCCAATCGAGCATCCATAGAACCACCCGGTCCTGTCCTGCCCTGACTGCAAAGACTAGATAGTTTTCCGGGGCTTCGGGAATTGAAGAGCGGTTCTGATAACCCGGCGGCAAGGGTCGAAGCACGGCCTGCTCGCGACCCAGGAGATCCAGCATCCCGGGCAACCACTCGGGAGGTTCCGGCAACTCCGGCATCAAGCTCCGGCCTGCAGAATCCAGGTAGTAGAACCGATAGAAGGGCAAGCCTTGCTCTCGAAGCTCGAGAGCCCGTTGCTCGCTCAAACCTGCCCGAGCCTCCTGAGCCGAAACGGTCAGCATCACCTCACCCAATCGCTGCAAAGCCTCGAACGACTCTCGTAGTTGGGGGGCGCCCTCGAGAGCCATGACCTGGCGATCCTTGAGGGTCGAAGAGATCCCTCTCTTCAGGGTCAACCACCACAAACCGCCCAAAAGTAGAAACGACAGACCCCAGAGAGCCCACAGAGCGCCAATCATTCGAGGCTTAGATCTATCACTCGTCAGGCTCATCTTCGAAAGGGTTAGTAGCCCGGCTCCCATGGGCCTATCTCCATGGTGCAAGAAGGATTATGACAAGATTGAGAAACTCTTGTGACAATGAGGGTGTAGAACGCCCCTCTGATCTTTTCTAAGGTCTGGGGGATGTGGGCGGCCCAAACAGCCCACGAAGGAGGTTAAAATGAAGAACTATCTAGCGCTACTCGCGCTACTGCTTGCCCTGGCTGTGGGCGCGCACGCGGAGGAGGCAGACGGAAGGCTCACTCGAGGCCCGTCCATGCTGGCCACCCTCAACATCGTACAAATTTCAGACTCCCAGCTAAAGAAGCTGGAAGGGGTCCAAAAGACCAATACAGAGATCCCCGGCAAGGTTTTGCAGAGCCTGGAAGTGATGACGATCGAGGGCATGGCGTCGCTGGTGCACCTGGGCGAAAAGTGGCCCATCATCTATTACGATCCTAGAGCCGAGCAGTTTCAGATCCAATACGTGGACTTCGGGGGCAAGTTGGACCTGACTTGTAAAGAGAGCGGTCCCAACGGTTGGAAGGTGGAGATTCGTCCCGAAATCTCCGCCCTCTACGAAATTGAGCAGATGGGAGACGTCCAGCGCCTGGAAGTCTATCCTAAAACCACCGTCCTGATCGCCGAATCCACGATCCAGGATCTAAAATTTGGGGAAACTTCAGTGTTTGCCAAGATCACCGGACGAGCCGCCCAATCTTATCTGGAGGCGATGGGTCTACCGTCCGACAACGCCAACCTGCTGTACACCCTGAGATTGGAGCCCCAGTCGTGAAAACGTTTAAGAGCCTGCTCTGGCTATCCACCCTCACCTTTCTTTTGGCCGGTTCGCTTTCGGCCGAGGAGAGTTTCAACTACACCTTCGATATCGTCAAATGCTCGAAGGCCCCGGAAAAGCGCTTACTGGGAAAGAGTCAGTGGCAAAGCTTTCTCAAGAACAGTAACGCGACCGTGCTAGATAGCATGCAGGGGGTCACCAAGGAGGACGAGTTTTCCCTGGTGCACGCCGGGCAGAAGAACCCCATCGCCTATAAAGATCCTCGGGCCGGCATGTATCAAGTACAGTACGTCGATCGCGGCCTGAAGATCGACATCAGTATCGTCCAGCAAAAGAATGGAACTCTTTTCATAGAATCCCGGGGAGAGCGGTCCGTCGCCTCTCCCATCCAGGAGCATCCCGAGCGCTCCAGCGTGATGCTTTATGAAACGGGAGCCACCATGAAAAAAGGGCAGACTGCGGTGGTCGCTTCCATTCGTGGGGTTATGACCACCAAGTACTTAAAGAGTCAGTTCCCCGATGTCACGATCAGCGAGTCGGACTACCTGATGATGGTGATCACAGTGGAGTAAGAGCTCACTTCGGTCCCGCCTCTTCGGCATGCCGCCGTTTTAAACGCTCCACGTGGCTCAGCAGATTGCTCACTTCGGCCCCGTAGGACGGCGGCATGTCGTGGAGGGCCCGGGCCTGGCTCTCCACCTCGGTGAGTTGCTCGGGGAAGTCTTCCTGACCCACCTGGTTCTCCAGCCTGAGCAACTCTTTGTACGGCTGATGGAGTCGCCGATTCAGACGCCAGGCAAAGATGGCCGGCAAGATCTTGCTCAGAGGCAAGATCACCGTCAGAAGCGGGATCAGCAGGATGACCAGACGCTCCAGGGTAGCCGCCACCTTATAAGGCAGCTTACCCTGCAAAAACCCTGGTCCATTTTCATGGAAGTACGCCGCCTCGGCGGTCATCGGAAAAGAGCCGAACTCGGCTGTGGGGTATTGACCCCGCTCCTGGAGTGCGCCGGGCTGCCCGTGAATCTCCTGGGCTGCCCCCAAAAGCACCCCGGTGAGGGCGGGATGGAAATCGGGCCCCACCACCAGGGTGGCGGTGGAGGCGAGCAGGCTCACGGTGTGAGAAGGCAAGTTGCCGGCCAGATCCACCGAGCCTTCGGGCAGAGTCAGGAAAGAGATCGACTCAAAATGCTTGGCGATACCCGGGGCCCGTCGGAGACCCACCAGTTGGAGCGAGTCGTCCTCCAGGAGGGCTCGCACCTCCGGGGAGTTGGGCGAGCCGAGCAGAAACAGAAAGTCTATGGTACCCGAGCGCAAGGAGTCCGGCCGGTTGTCTTCAACCAGTCGGTTCTTTTGGTCCAGACCCATCCCGGTGAGAATCGAGCCGGCCAAGAAGTGGCTGCCCGAGCCCGGGTTTCCAATCCCCAACTTCTGGCCTTCCAGATCCAGGAGTTGGTCTCGAGACTCTTTCCCCCGAGTAAAAACCCAGAGCGGTTCGGGGAAGAGGCTGGCCAGGAAAAAGAAACCGTCGGATTGCTCCTTGCCCAGACTCACCCCACTCTGCACAAAAGCCGCGTCGGCCTGGCCCCCTCTGATCAGCTCCAGATTCTCCCGACTACCCTCAGACTCCACCAGTTCCACCGAGAGGCCCTGTTGCTTCAGCACCTCCTGGTAGCGCTGGCCCAGCCAGTAGTAGCTGCTGTCCTGCGGCCCTACGGCTAATCGGATCGAGTCCGGGGGAGCCGGCTCTACGTACTGCCAGGCTACGACCAGCGCAGCAATAGCCAGTAAAATCCCGGGTAAATAGACCTTAAGCTTCAACATCCTCTTTTTTTCGAATCTTGGCCAACAGGCGTTGCAGGTTGGTGCTGGGCCCGGAGATGTCGTCGGCCAGTTGTTGCATCTCTCGGGATCGGATCGGGGGGGTTTCTAGTGACTCTTCCAAACTGAACTCCTCCAGTTCATCGGCCGAGTCGTCCCAGGCAAGCTCCGGCAAGTCCTCCAGACCGGACAGTCCGAAATGCTCCAAAAAGAGTTCGGTGGTGCCGAACATAAAGGGTCGCCCCGGTAGCTCGGCCCGCCCCACCTGGCACACCAGATCCAGATCGAGCAATTGGCTGAGGGTGCGGTCGGCGTTGATCCCCCGGGCCGCCTCCAACTGAGGCCGGGTGATGGGCTGCTTGTAGGCCACGATGGAAAGGACCTCGAGTTGAACCCGGGAGAGCCGCTGCTTGTTTTGAACCTGCAGGATGCGCTCCACGAATGGTGCCACCTCACTGCGGGTGAGCATGGAGTAGGCTCCGGCCACCTTACGCACCTCCAAACCCCGGTCGCAAAGCTGGCGTCGGAGTCGTTCGATGTAGTCTTCCACTTCTCGCTTGCTCCAGTTCCCAGCCTCGGCCAACTCTTCGGCGGGTACCGGTGTGGGCGAAGCGAACAGCATCGCTTCTATGGCGTGTTCGGGCGGGATATTCTCGGGTAGACTCATAAAACTCCTTAATTCATGGAAACTCTGGCCGGATTAAAGGCCCTGGCTTCGGGCTTGATTTCACATTCGATCTCACCCAGGTAGCCGTCTTGAAACAGTTCAACTCGATCTCGCCTGGCCATCTCCAACAAGGCCAGGAAGGTCACCACCACCAGAGGCCTATCATCATCACCGCGCTCCTTCATCAACTCCGAGAAACGAGTCCTCGAACGCCCTTGCTGGCGCGCCTGTTGCAGGGTTTGCCAAACCTGCTCCACCCGATCCGGCACCGAAAGCTCGATCCTTCGGTAGTCGATCGGCTCCTTAAACGGCTTTCTGGGCTTCAAGCAACGCAGCGCCGCGCTGTGCAGGGAGCGCAGTGAAGTGTGGAGCAGCGGGGTCTCGGGCTCGGCCAGCCCGCTGGGGTGAGGATAGCGGGCCAGACTCTGACCTTCGTGCTCAGCCAGCCAAAGAGCCGCTCGCTTAAGAAGCTGGTACTCCCGAAGCCGGGCCACCAGGTCGTCCTCATCGGGCTCTTCTTCGAAGCCGAAAAGGTGTGAGTCATCGGGCTCCGGCTCCGGTAGCAAGAGGCGAGATTTCAACTCCAGCAGTTGCGCGAACACCAGTAGATAAGAACTCTCGATCTCCACGTCCAACTGCCCCAGGAGTTCCAGGTACTCTCGGTACTGCCCGGTCACTGCCGAAAGGGAGATCTCCGTGATATCGAGTTCAGACTCTTCGACCAGGCTCAAGAGCAGGTCCAGGGGACCCTCGAAAAAGGGCAACTGAACCTTGTAACCGTCGATCTCTTGCTCCATTTAGTATCCTCCCAGAAAGATCGATAGGACCGCGCGGTTGAGCGGATACAAGAAGAGCGGACCGAAAACCGCCACGATGAGAAGGAGCCCCACCAGAGAATACATCCCCAGTTTCTGCTCCAGGTCTTCCATCTTGCGGCTGGCGCTGCGGCCTACCACGGCGCCCAGGATCTTCCAACCGTCCAGGGGCGGCCACGGAATCAGGTTGAAGATGGCGAACCCCACGTTGGCCACCAGAAGAGTACGCACGATGATGTAGAGGGGAGTGCCCAGGACCAGCCCGGTGATGATCAAGATGGAGCAGACGGCTGCCACCAGCAGATTTATGAAGGGCCCGGCCGCGGCCACCAGGGCTGTGTCCAGAGCCCGATTCTTGAAGTTATCGGGGTCGATGGGAACCGCTTTGGCCCAGCCCATGATCGCGCCCCCTCCGGTGCTCACAAACGAAACCACCAGACAGATGGCGCCCACGGGATCGAAGTGGACAATGGGGTTCAGGCTGAGCCGCCCCTGATACTTCGCGGTGGGATCGCCCAGTTGGTAGCTCATAAAGGCGTGGGCGTACTCGTGAATCAAGAGGGCAAACATGATGCAGCACACGCCTATGACGATGGAAAGCGGGTCCATGATCTTGACTTCGTTTCAACATGAAGCCGGTCCTGTCTCGGACCGGTGAAAATCAAGAGATTTCAAGCAGATACAGGTCGTTGATGTTGTGTCCGGTGGGACCGGTGTGGAGCAGAGCGCCTTTCAGCCGACTCAGGGCCGAACCGGAATCGTGCTCTCGCAAGACCCTCTCCATTTCATCCTCCCCCAGCACTCGGCAGAGTTCCGGCCAACTGGTGCCGTCCACCAGGGCGCCTGCGTCCTCGGTAGGGCCGTCCGTGCCATCGGAACTCCCGGCCAGCAAACGCAAGCCCGGGCATCCGGCGATCTCCCGAGCAAACCGCAAAGCAAGCTCCTGGCAACGCCCTCCCCGCCCCGGGTTCTCGACCCGGATCGCCACCGTAGGCTCCCCGCTTGCCACCAGCACCCCTCGCCGCCCTTCTTCCCGCAGCGCCCGGCCGACCCGGGCAAAGCCTCGAGCAACCATGCCCACTTCCCCCACCACAACTTCCGGCCAGCGGGGATCCGTGATGGGATCTCCCAGCAGCTTTCGGGCCGCCTCGCGGAGGTCGTGATGGCAAGCCAGGATATGGCTCTCGCCTCTCACCGCTTTGGGAGTCTCCCGCAAGGCCGACGCAACCCGGGAGGCCACCCCTTCGGGAAGCTGCAGTCGATCCAGCACCTCTCGGGCCTCTTCCACCGTGGAGGGGTCGGCCACCAAGCAACCCGAGCCGACCAGGCTCAAGACTTCCTTCTCGCCGAGTTCGGGCGCACAGATGTCGCTGAGAACAAGTTGATGGATGGTGCGATAGCGCGCGCAAGACTCCACCAGTTGACCACCCTTGACCCGGGAAAGGTGCTTGCGCAGAATATTCATCCTCTCGATGGCCAGGCCAGATCGCAGGAGGGAGGCGTTGAGGGTCCTCAGATCGTCCAGCAGTAGCGGTGCCCGAGGAGCGACCAGCAGCGCGGAGGCACCACCCGACATCAACACCAAAAGGTCTCCCTCCCCTTCTTGCAGCCATTCCAACAGGCGGTCGGTAGCCTTCAATCCGGCTTTATCCGGCGCCGGGTGGCCCGCCTCGTGCAGTTCGAACCCTGCGGCCAGGACCGCCCTGGACGAGGAATCAAGGTGGTCATACTTGGTGAGTAGAAACCCCCGGCGAAACTTTTCCCCCAGACCCCTCTTCGCTCCCAAACTCATGGAGACAGCAGCCTTACCTACGGCTAGAATTTCCATGAAATCGTGCTTCGAACGGGTCCTGAAAAATTTCTCCACCAGGACGTCAGGCGCCAGGTTTTTCAACACTTTTCGATAGATTTTAGGAAGCTGTAAAGTCAAATCTTCAATGGTGATCTTTTTGTACCAAAGAAAACAGCCAGGAGTAGGACTTTTCTACGCGAACGCATCAGTATGTCAATGAAAATAAGACTCATGTTGGTGGATGACCAGCAGCTTTTCCGAGAAGGTGTGAAGAGCCTGCTTAAAGAGCACTCCGAAGTGGAGGTCGTGGCCGAGGCCGCCGACGGCCAACGCGCTCTCGACCTTGCCTCCCAGGAAGCACCGGACGTCATCCTCTTAGATTTAAAGATGCCCGGCATGGACGGAATGGAATGCTGCCGGCGACTCAAGGAGCAGAGCCCCTCGGCTCGGATCGTGATCCTGACGGTCTCCCGCGAGCTCTCCTCCATCGTGGAAGCGATGAAGTCCGGGGCCAGTGGCTATCTGACCAAAGACACTCCTTCGGAAAAGGTTGTCGAGACGGTGGTCCGGGTCTATAGAGAGGGCAATCTCCTGGAGCCTCTGCTGGCTGATCGACTGCTCGACGAGTTCGTCACTTTCTCGGCCAAAAACGAGGAAAACCCGGAAACCGCTATGTTCGCTTCTCTCTCCCCCCGGGAGACCCAGATCTTGAAGCTGGTGGCGGGTGGCATGCCCAACAAGCTCATCGCTTCCGAACTGAAAATTTCTGAGCACACGGTGCGAAACCACATCAGCAATATCTTTCAGAAACTTCAGGTCAACAATCGTACCGAAGCGACCGTGTTGGCGATGAAGCAAGGACTTGTCTGAAGCCCGAGACCTGCTGGTCATAGGGTCGGGTCTGGAGGCCCGGCACACTCTACAGAGGCTCGCCAAGCTGGAGTTTGGGGGAAGAGTTCTTCACCTTCCGAAGCCGCTGCCGGATGAAGAGCGAACGCTTTTCACCCCCGACCTGGGCTGGAATCAGGGAGCCGACGGGCCAACTTCAGCTTGTCTGCTGGATGTATGGGGCAAAGAAGTCCTCTCCTTTCCCCTTGCGACCTTGAAAGAGTTTGAACCGTGCTCTACCCTGGAGAAGGTGGAGACTCTGGCCGACGGACTGGAAGTCAAGCGTACTCAATCAGGAGAGCAAGGAGTGACCGCCACCCTCTCCGATGGAAGCGACATCCTCTGCCAGGCGGTTCTGTTCTGCGACGGCCCCGAGTCGGAGTGCCGGAAGTTCTGGAACAAACCGGTGCCCGCGTCCTCTGACCCTCACACCGTGCAGTGCTGGAGTTTCAGTACTCAAAACCTGCTGGAAGCGCGCCGCTGGGAGTTTCGTTGGGCCACCGCCAAGAGCGTGGAACTCATCCCTCTCTCCGGTGAGCGGTTGGCAGTCCGCCTGCGTTTCAAGAGCCGCCACGGAGGAGCGCTTTCGACCACCGAACTCCAAGAGCTCTTTAGTGAATTCGGAAGCGACATGCCGGCCCTCTTCGAAAATTTGTCTGCCGAGCAGATCAAACGCAGCGAGGAGGTCACCACGACTCGAGCCGTTCCTTTACCCGCACCCGGGTGTCTGGCCCTGGGAAGAGCCGCCTGGAGTAGCTCGCCGTTTCTGACCTTCGACTGGCTGGCACGCCTGGTGGAAAAGCAGTTGAACATCGTTTCCGAACAACTGGCTGCCGGACCGATCCATCCGGCCAGCTTCGAAGCCCAGAGCCATGAACTGCTGCGAGAGTTGGAGCTTTCAGAGTTGTTCTTCCGCCGCCGCCTGCACAGCGACAACATTCTGCTGCGGCCGCTGAGAAACTTGCTTTTGACCCTGTTACCAAAATCGTGGGTGGCAGCGCAGATTCAAAAGCGTTTATACGATTAAGCGAAGAAGCTTGCCCTGAACACCGTCCACCACGTCTTTGGGAAGTCGAGACCGATCCACCACCAGGTATTCGTTGTAGACGGCGATCTTATCGGGCGGCATGAATCCCCCGATTCGCTGCTTGAGCTGAGCATCGGCGTCCATGATGGCGACGGCCAATTCGTCGGGCCCGATCTGAGTGATCAGCTTTTTCAATCGCTCATCATCCAGCCCGTTGAGGGCTCCAATGATCCTCTCCGCGCGACTCGGCATCTTACCTGCCTGTCGTTTGAGGGTGGGCTTGCCCTCTTCCTCTTCAATCTTGTCGTCGGTTTTACGACTCATCGCGCGAGAGCGATCAATATTACTCATCAAGAGAAGTTGAGCGAGAGGCGGCAGAAACCTTTTGCAGAAGTGCATTTCCATGGAAAGCAACATTTGGGGCAACGTGTTTCGTACGGGCAAACCTTCATGTCTCTGCCGGCTTGAAGTCCGGTCCGGCGTCTTAGTGGCAACTCCCAAGAACCCTGAGGAGGCTGCCGGCCCTTTCCGCTTTCCATTGCAGGACAAGTACCTTTCCTTCGGTGGAGACAACGGCATCCAGGTTATCCTGAAGAATGACGAAGGGCACACCCTCTACTCCGAAAGAGCGGCGCTGGAGCCTCTTTTGAAGGAGCACGGCGATCCGGTCTTTCGCAGCCGCCTGTCCACCGAAGATCGACGCGTGGGGCGCTCTCGGCGTCTCTCCCTGGCCTCGTTCTTCGGATTCTTTTTGGGCTGCGGCTTGCTCCTGGCCGGAGGCCTTCTGCTTCTCAACCTGGGGGTCGACCGAGCGGTGGATGCGATCCCCATTGCCTGGGAGGAAGGACTGGGAGAAGTTGTCGTCCAGGGGAACTCTCAGGGGAGTGAACTGATAGACCCTCGACTGGTAGACCCGGTGAAGACGATCGTGGACCGGATCGCCGCCGCCGAGCCCGGCCAGCCCTACACCCTCACTCTCCATATCGTGGAAAACCCTCAGGTCAACGCCTTCGCCGCCCCCGGTGGCCATATCGTGGTCTTCACCGGTTTGTTGGAAAAAACCCAACGGCCGGAGGAACTCGCCGGGGTCCTGGCTCACGAGTTCCAGCACGTTTTTCGCCGCCACGGGCTCCGCAACATGGTGCATAGTGTGAAGTGGCAGGTCTTAGCTTCCCTGCTGGTCGGTGACGTGGGCGCGGTGCAGCAGGTTGTGCTGGGGCACGCCCCTCAGTTTCTCACCCTGGCCTACGGCCGCGGACTGGAAGAAGAGGCCGACATTGAAGGAGCCAAGCTCCTGGTGGCAGCGGGGATCGACCCCCTCGGACTGGTGGACTTCTTCAAGATTTTACAGAGCAATGAAGCGGTCTCTATCCCCGAAGTTATTTCCAGCCATCCCGACACAGCCAGCCGAATCCACAACCTGGAAGACTGGATAGCCGAAAACCCTCAGCAGGACATTCAACCCCTGGAGGTCGACTGGGCTTCTTTGAAAGAGGCTCTGGAAGAACGAAATTCCCCTTCCTCCTAGGAGAGCCTTGAACTCTGTGAAAAGCTTCTAGCTTAACCAAACCCTGAGGAGGGGGAGCGATGCAAACAGAAATTGCAGGAAATCCAGACTTCGGCCATCTCAAGATGCGCCTCGACGCAGGTGATTTCGTGTACGTGGAGTCCGGCGCCATGTCGACCATGGACGACGACATCGAGGTCAAGGTCAAAATGCTGGGGGGCTTTGTACCCGCGCTCGTGCGCAAAGCTCTGGCCGGTGAGAGCCTGCTGGTGGGGCAGTACTCTTCGAACTCCCCGAATCAACGGCTTTCGGTATCACCCGCCATTCCAGGCCAGGTGCTGCACAAGAAGCTGCAGGGCGAAACCTACCTGATGCAATCCGGCTCGTTTATGGCCTGCACCGATGGGGTGACCCTGGGCACCACGTTCGGGGGTCTTAGAGCCATCTTCAGCGGGGAGGGGCTGTTCTTTCTCAAGATCAGCGGTCACGGAGACCTCTGGTACAACGCTTACGGGTCGATCGTGGAGAAGGAGATCGACGGTGAGTTTATCGTGGACACCGGCCACGTGGTGGCCTGGGAGCCCAGTCTGAACTGGCAAATCACCGGAATGGGCAACCTGATGTCCACCTTCTTCTCCGGAGAAGGCCTGGTTCTCAGATTTAGCGGACGCGGCAAAGTCTGGCTGCAGACTCGCTCTCTGGGCGGACTGGTCAACTGGCTCCGGGGATACTGCTAGGGAAGGGACGATATGGAAACGGAAATCATAGGAAGCGCTGCCTTCCAAAGCATCGTGGTCAAGCTCAAGGCCGGAGAACGCTTCATCTCCGAAGCTGGCAAAATGGTTCGCATGTCCACCAGTATCGAAAACGAAGTGGAGTCGGTCAAGAAATCCGGCGGCATCATGGGGGGGCTGAAGCGGATGCTGGGCGGAGAATCGTTCTTTTTCAGCCACTACACCGCACTGGGCGACGGCGAGGTCGTGCTAGCCCCTACCCTGCCCGGAAACGTGGGGTTCCAAAATCTGGACGGAAATTCCGGCTGGTATTGTGCCGGGGGCTCCTATCTCGGCTCCGGCCCGGAGATCAAGACCGAGCCCAAGTGGCAGGGTATGAAGGGGCTGTTCAGTGGGGAGAGCCTGGTCTTCATCCACGCCACCGGGATCGGCCCCCTGGTCATGGATGCCTTCGGCACGGTCTCCGAAGAGGAGGTCGACGGAACATTCACGGTGGACACTGGTCATTTGGTGGCCTTCGAGGACACCCTGGAATACTCCATCAGCAAAGCCGGGGGGAGCTGGATCAGCTCCTTTCTCGCCGGCGAAGGACTGGTCATCCGCTTCAGCGGTAAAGGTAAGGTGCTGGTGCAATCACACAACATGAAAGAGTTTGGTTCTCTTCTGGGGCCCAAACTACCGCCGCGTTAGGGGAGACAACATGCAGTACGAAATTCAGTGTGAAGGTAGTTTCCCGGTCCTGGAGATCACTCTGGCGCCGGGCGATCAACTGGTCTCCGAAGCCGGAGCCATGGCCTGGATGGATACCGCCGTGGATTGCAAAACGGCAGCTCGGGGCGGCGTGGGCGCCTCCTTGAAACGGGGCCTGCTCGGTGGGGAGAGCTTCTTTCAAAACACCTACACCACCCAGTCCGGCGGAAAGGTGGCCCTGGTGCCGGGGCAGCCCGGCGACATCCGGGTCACCGACATGGACGGCCAGCGCCTGATGCTGGAGCGGGGCGCGTACCTGGCCTCCGGCCCCAACGTCCAGATCGACTCCAACTTTAAAGGCCTCAAAGGTCTTTTCTCCGAGGGGCTCTTTGTCCTCACCGCCACCGGCTCCGGCCCCATGTTCTGGAACGGCTACGGCGACATCGTGGAGGTCCAGGTCGAGGGAGATTACATCGTGGACAACGGCTACGCGGTCGCCTGGGATGCGTCCCTCGACTACAAGGTGCAGCGCTCCAGCAAGAAGATTCGTTCCTTCCTGTTCGGCGATCAGCTCGTCATGCGGTTCGAAGGCCACGGCCGGGTCTGGACCCAATCCCGCTCGCCCCGCTCCCTCTCGGCCTGGGTTTATCCGTTTCGGCGAGTGGAAAGTAAAGGCTAGCCAGCTCGTCATCAAGATGCTTAAAGATTGACATCAAGGTGGCTGCACGGTACGATCCAAGCATGGCCAAGAGGACGACAGTTACCCTTGAAGATGATATTGCGGCACAATTAGAAGAGAGAGCGCGCTTGACAGGTGCTTCTTTTGAAGAAGTGATCAATCAGGCCCTTCGGGTTGGACTTTCCAGACAGGCCAGGTCCGCCAAGCAGAAACCCTTTAAGGTTCTAGCCCGACCGCTCGGATTGCGCCGGGGTTTGTCCTACGACAATATCGGTGATTTGCTCGAGTATGGAGAGGGCTCCCATCACCGGTGATCCTGGTGGACACCAACCTCTTACTCTACGCGCCTATGACAGCGAAAGCAATCATCACGCCCAGGCTCGTCAGTGGTGGGAGCAAGCCCTCAATGGGGAAACCCCGGTATGGCTTTGTTGGCCTACCATCCTGGCCTTCGTTCGAATATCCACGAACCCCAGAATATTCGACAACCCTATGTCGCTGATCGAAGCATTCAAGATTATCGACGCGTGGCTCGAGAGGGACAACGTCCATTGGATAGAGCCGGGCTTGCAGCACTGGCCTATTCTCAAGCAGACCTTACGTGATGGTCAAGCCGTCGGGCCCCTGGTCACGGGTGGCCATATCGCTGCTCTGGCTCTGGAGCGGGGTGCCGTGGTCTACTCCGCAGATCGGGACTTTGCCCGCTTTCCCAACCTCAGATGGGTCAACCCACTACAGGCTTCGTGAACTCAACCCCTGGAGGGAAGGACCCCGGCGCGCCGGGCCCCGAGGGCTAAGAGGGTCTAACGGGCCAGGGTGAGTCTCACGGGAGCATCCATGCCTGTGTTGTTGCCTGTAAGGACCTGGTCCGGGGTGCGGGGGGTGCTGTCCGTGATCTGGCTTGCGTTGAAGAAGACCAGGACGCGGGGTACCGAGTCAAAAAGCCCTTCACTGTCGAGGACATACAAGCTGTCCCGGACGGTGTCGATGAAGACATCCCGGTAGTACGAGGCATCGGCCAGTTCGATAACCTCACCGCTGGCGTCGGGGACACTGGCGTTTTCCAGGATGAAGAGTCCTTGGAAGTAGTCAGCGATATAGAGCCGGTCGTTCTTGGGGTCGTAGCTTATTCCATGATTCTCTCCGCTGAAAGCTAAAGACTTGGTGTGCGATACTATGCCGCCGCTGTCCGGGAGTTGGGAAGCCGCTTCAATTACGTGAAGAGTGTTCGAATAGTCATTCTGCCCCAAGCTCTGCATTGATCTAGAAACGAAGAGACGGTCGTGGACCGGATCCACTTCGATGGCGTGGGAGACTACATAATCTATTTCACCCAGGTCAAGCTCATAACTGGGCTCCGCACCATTCTGGAGGGAGGTAGCATCAGGGAAGACCGACACAGTCACCTTCTCCCCTGAGTGGATCGCGGCATACAGAATGTCCCGGCTCTCGTCGTAGGCGATCCTAACCCCTCCACTGCCCAAGTCCAGGGTGAGAGCCGGGCCGCCGGATTCAGCTTGCCGAAAACCGTGGTACAGCTTGATCTCGTTGGAACTGTTGGATAGCCAAACAGACTCTCCCCCATTGGCCGACGTCAAACTTCGTAATCCAACGTTATTTGCACCATCCCCCTTGAAGTTGCTCGGAGTAATATCGTTCTGCCCCTCCTCCAGGCTTTCCAGGGCATAGCTGCGGAGAATGTCTTCGTACAACTCCCCCACCACCAGCAGGCTGTACGGCACCTCGGAGGTGACAACATCACTCTCATCCGGGTCGAAACCCGGGGCGGTGGCGGCCAAGGCGAATTGCCCACCGGGGGTGAAACGGAGATCCTCGAATACGGCCACGCCATTCTCGGTGTCCACGCTAAGAGCCCCTTCCAACGAAGCCTCTTCAGGGGGCACTGGCTCCCCAGCCAGGGCCAGGGTGATCTCCACCGATTCGGTCATCAACTCCCCTTCTTCATCCCGGGCCTCCACCGTTAGGGAAAAATCTTCCCCCGAGACCACGTACTCCGGTACCGCTGTGAACTGAAGATAGCCCTGCCCCACCGGAGCGGTCTCGGTGACCGTGATGGCGGGCCCCGGGGTGTCTCCGAAGCTGTTTCCACTGGCGCTCAGGGTGGCCGTGCCGGCACTCTCCTCGGTGAAGGCCAGGCCGGAAAAGGCGGCCACTCCGGCCGTCAAAGGGGCCGGGGTGGGAAGCGCCTCAAAAGTCGCTCCCTCCACCGCCAGATCCACCGTGCCCGAGGCCTCGGAAAAGATAGTGCCGTTGGCATTGTAAGCCCGCAACTCCACATTGAAAGAGGTGCCGGTGACCACCGTATCCGGAAACTGATCGAAGGCCAAAAACGGTGCGGTCAGCGCACCCACGGCCTCGGGTGGGGCGGTATAGAGCAAGGACTGGATGGTCAGGTTGGTCTCTCCAGGCAGCTCCACCTCCCGGTCGAAGTAGCCCAGCACGTTGCCCTGGCTGTCCAGGCCCACCACGCGCACCCAGTAGATCCCGTCGGCCAACTCTGCGAACACCGCGTTCTGGCCCCGGCTGATCTCTTGCTGCTGGAGTTCGAGCCGGGCAGCATCATAAACGGTAATAACGAACTCCGCCGCTCCCCCTGAAATCCGGCTGATCACCGGCGGCGTGGTGTCCAGGTTGACGGTCAGACTATTCAGCCGCCCGGGCACCGGTTGCGGGCTATTGGTATAGACGTACTCTCCTCGAGAAGAGCCACAGCCGGCCAGTATGGCCAGCGAGATAAACAGAATAAGGGCACCCTGCAGCGAGTGCAGGCCATCCCGGTATAAAAATTGCACAGAAAGTCACCTTGGTTTGCTCCCACCCCGGTAGGGCCGGGTCATCCGAAACTACCATGCAGGGCAATGAGATTTCAAGACTATTGACGTTTTTATCATTAAGAGAGATTTAAGGAATTATTGAACCCCGCTGGCTCCCCGGCAACAAAACTTTAACATTTTTGGCAAATCAGAAACAAATTTGTAACTTCAGCTTAACTCTTAACCTTTTTTAAGCCATTAGCATAAAGGGGAAGGAGGCTTAGCCGATGTTTTCCACCCTCACCCTGACAGACTTACACGCCCACTGGAGAGAACGCATTCGGCTCTTCACCGAGGTGGAGCTGCAGACGGGGTTGATGCTAGACCTGCGACGAGCCCTGGAGGCCCTGGAGCAGCGACGAACCTCGGTCGTGTTGCGCTGGGTGGACCTGGTCGAGGAGCGCCTACTGGAGGTCTGGAACCGGTATGAGCGTACCCCGCTGGTTAGTGACGAGGTGACCGCCGAGACCGTACTCGGGCACCGCTTCCTGGACCACGGTGTGGAAGGCTGGTTGGACGTACTGGCGGGCCTACGCGAAAAGGCCGGTGGAGCGACTGTCTCCCGGTCAACTCTACTTGAGGAGGCCCTGGAAGCCCAGCGCAATCTATTGGCCGTGCAACGGATCGCCGAGTCCTCGGAAGAACCACTCCACCGATTTCTGAGTGCCTGGGGGAACTAGAGTGCTCTGTCAAACTTCAAAATTCGGCCGAGGGCGGCCAGCGCCCAAAGGGCACCCGAATTCTATCGTCATCGATTTTCGCTTACGTATTCCCGATACGCGCACTCAAATCGATTTAGATAG